>JAZSFM010000066.1:0-10347 GCA_045532215.1 Eubacteriales bacterium
GGGGCGTAATGCCTGTATTTCATACCGGGGGAGAGGGGGCGTTCGTTTTCTGCCAGCTTGTGCATTACGGCATCGGCAATCGTCACCTTTTCGCACACAAGTGAGAGGGCATCGTAGGTGATGCCGCCGGGGCGCAACAGGGTAAGTCCGTCGCCATCAACCTTGACAATGGTAGATTCGAGTCCTATTTCGCTCTTACCGCCGTCAATAATCATATCCACACGCCCGTCCATATCTTGTGCCACGTGTGCGGCAGATGTAGGGGAGGGTTTGCCCGAAAGATTGGCAGACGGTGCGGCAATAGCGACGCCGCAAAGTTCTATCAACTTGTGCGCCACGGGGTGAGCGGGGCAACGCACGGCCACACTGTCAAGGCCGCCCGTGGTCGATTTTGGAATGCTTTCACGGCGAGGCAAAATGACAGTCAAGGGCCCCGGCATAAACGCCTTTGCCAAGCGATAGTAAAGCTCATTTGTTACGGCATACTCCTCGGCCTCGGCGGGATCTGCAATATGAATGATAAGGGGATTGTCCGAGGGACGCCCCTTTGCGGCATAAATCTTTTTTGCCGCCTCGTCGCGCGTAGCATCTCCGCCAAGACCGTAAACCGTCTCGGTGGGGAAGACCACAAGTCCGCCCGCTCGCAAAACGGCAGCGGCACGACAAAGGTCGTTTTCTTGCGCGACGATGTCTGTGATTTTGATATGTTCGGTTTTCAAGGGTGTCTCCTTATCTCTCGCGCTCAAAGCTGAGATAGCGTGTTCCTTGGAAGGTCAAGCGTCCTCTGTCGCCCTCAACAAGCAAGCCGAACTCGGTTCCCATTACAGAGAGCTCCATTCTGTCACCGCTTTCTACCTCAAAAGTAACATAATAATGCGTATGGTGATGACCTACGTGATTGTTACCTGTGTGATGATGCGAATGACTTGTGCGCTTGGCAACCACGGTTGCAGGGACGGTTAAGCGTGGGGAATTGTTGTTTTTGTGCCACGTACCGATGATTTTAACAAAGGTTGCAATAAAGACACCCATGACCAATAAAAACATCAGAGGGAACACGATCCCGAATATTTCAAATAGTTCCATGTTGATTATCCTGTTTTATGATGATTACGGTTGATCTTGATTTTTCAGCTTTTCTGCCGTTTCTGCGGTGGCGAGGGCATCAATCATAGAGCCAATGTCACCGTCAAGGAAGCGGTCGATGGAGTGAATGGTAAGACCGATGCGATGGTCTGTAATACGGCCTTGAGGATAGTTGTAGGTGCGAATACGCTCGCTTCTATCACCCGTGCCAACCTGACGGCGGCGGTCGGATGCGATCGCATCGGCTTGCTCGCGTTGTTTTTGGTCGTAAAGGATGGTACGCAGCATACGCAATGCCTTATCTTTGTTTTTGAACTGGCTGCGTTCCTCTTGACATTCCACCACAATACCCGTGGGCTTGTGTGTCAGGCGCACAGCGGATTCGGTCTTGTTGATGTGCTGACCACCCGCACCGCTCGATTTGCAGGACTCAAAGATGAGGTCGGCAGGATTGATTTCAATTGAGACTTCCTCTGCCTCGGGGAGCACGGCAACGGTTGCTGTGGATGTTTGAATACGTCCTTGCGACTCGGTTTCGGGCACGCGTTGCACGCGGTGAACGCCGCTCTCATACTTAAAACGGGAATACGCGCCGTCGCCCTCGACCTGAAAGGTCAGTTGGCGGTAGCCGCCAAGCTCGGTGGGATTTTCGGAAAGCAGTGAACAACGAAAACCTGACGCGGTGGCGTACATCGTATACATACGGTAAAGAACGGCGGCAAACAGAGCGGCTTCTTCACCACCTGCGCCTGCGCGGATCTCTACCATAACATTCTTTTCGTCGTTGGGGTCGCGGGGCAAAAGCATAATCGTCAACTCACTCTTGAGTTGTTCCACAAGTTCCTTTGCCTCGCGCAATTCTTCGTTTGCCAAGGCGCGCAATTCTTCATCTCCTTCTTCAAGTAGAAGGAGAGCTTCATCAATGCGTGTTTGTGCAGATTTGAATTCGCGATATTTTTCGATGATGGGCGTCAGAGATTTATATTCTTTTGCGATTTGTGCGCATTTTGCAGGATCACCTGCTATAATGGGATCGGAGAGCGAGGCCTCCAGGTGCAGGTATTTTTCTTCGGCTTGTTGTAACTTTTCTAACATAGGAGACCTCCTTTCATAAAATCCCAATAAAAGATTGGTTAACGATGGTTGCTGAAAATGATGATTAAATTGCAGAGCGTTTTTAGCCCTCCTCTGGGAGGAGGGAAGTGCCGCGCCAAGTCGCGGCACAGGGAGGAGCCTGCGGCATTTCAGGGGACTACTCTTTATAAAACGAGTGCTTTGCATTCGTACACGCAGGCTCCTTCCGTCATTTTCTTGCGAAAATGCCACCTCCCTCCCGGAGGGAGGCTTAGGATAGTTTCACCTTCGCAAAATGTAGTGTTGTCTAGATGGAGTCTAAAATGAATTAAAATTGATAGAACGCTTTGAATGCGCGGTATGCCTCATAGAGGTCAACCTTTGCAATCAGCTCGTAGGGCGCGTGCATGGAGAGAACGCCAACACCAATGTCGATGGTGTCAATGTTGTGGTTTGCCATATATTTAGCAACGGTTCCGCCGCCGCCAACGTCGGTTTTACCGAGTTCGCTGATTTGCCATACAACACCTGCTTCGTTCAGGAAGCGGCGCGTCCAGCCAACCATCTCGGCACTCGCGTCGGATGTGCCGCCCTTGCCGCCACTGCCGGTGTATTTGCACAGGCAAACGCCGCAACCGATGAGAGAGGAGTTGCGATGCTCATAAACGTCGGCATAGTTGGGGTCAAAGGTAGCGGTTACGTCACTGGAGAGGCACTTGGAGTTCGCGCGTACGGCTGCTTCGTTGCCGCCGAGTGCTTTTGCAATTTCGGTGATAACGTCGGTGATGAGACTGCTCTGCATACCGGTAACACCGTCACTGCCGGTCTCTTCCTTATCAACGAGCAGGCACATAGAGGTGTGAACGGTGTCGGTGCTGTCGATCATAGCGGTCAGGGAAGGATAAGCGCAAACGCGGTCATCGTGACCGTAAGCGCAGATCATCGAGCGGTCAAAGCCAACGTCGCGTGCTTTTGCAGCGGGAACGATAGAAAGCTCGGCGGAGAGGAAGTCATCCTCGGCAATGCCGTATTTTTCGTTGAGATAATTGAGAACGCCTGCCTTAACAGCATCCTTTTCTTCGCCATCAACGGGGCGACTGCCAACAAGGATGTTGAGCTTTTCTGCTTGGAATACTTCGTTGAGCGTCTTGCTGCCTTGTGCACGTGCGAGGTGGGGGAGCAGGTCGGTGATATACATTACGGGATCGGTTTCGTCTTCACCAACAACAACGTCAACAACAGTGCCGTCCTGCTTTACAACAACGCCGTGGAGAGCCAAGGGCATTGCGAGCCATTGATACTTGCGAACGCCGCCGTAGTAGTGGGTTTTGAAGAAGGACATTCCGTGTTCTTCATAAAGCGGAACGGGCTTGAGGTCAAGACGGGGAGAGTCGATGTGAGCGGCTGTGATACGGATACCGTTATTGATGTTCTCGGTACCGATGCGGAACAGGAAGATGTTCTTGCCGCGGTTGTTATAGTAAAGCTTGTCGCCTACGTTGATGGGATCTCCAAACTTCCATGCGCGATAACCTGCGGCTTCGGCAATACGAACGCTCTCGGTTACCGCTTCACGCTCGGTTTTTGCGGTGTCAAGGAATTTAACATAATTTTTTGCATATTCATAAGCTTCTTCTACGACGGTGGCACCTGCCAGCTCGTAAACAGTCTTTTTCTCATAGCGAAGGTTTTTGTTCTCGGACATAATTGTTTTCTCCTTTGTTTACGTAGTCGTGTTAAAATACAATTTGATGTAGAGCTCGCGTGCCTTTGTGACGTCACGGACAAAACGAGCGGTTTTTGCATTGGGGATATTTTCAAGCATTCCCAATTCGTTGACATATTCGGGATTTGTAAGCCACGCATCAACCGTTTCGGTTCCTGCATCAAAGGCGGCAAACACGGTCTCCCAAACGCCGTAGCGCTGATAGAGGTAAGAGAGATACGCCGCGCCGCATGCGAGATTTTTTTTCGGATCATAAAGAAGTCCCTTATCCTCGGGAGCTTTTTTCAGAATGTCGGTCTGTATCATAGCAAACTCATCGGGGGTGAGCTGCATCAAACCGATGCCGCCGTCATTTCCTTCAAGGTCGCCGGCAAAGCCGCTCTCGGTTCTCACAATCGCCCAAAGAATGACCTCGGGAATGCCGTATTCGATAGAGACCTCGAGAATATCATCGGCGTACCGCTCGGAGAGGGGGTATTGCTTTTTCTCAATGGCGGTGGCAATGCCGTCAAAAGCAAAACCGAAACCGATGGAGAGCACAAGAATTGCGGCAATGATGGCAAAACTTCTTGCGTTGAATTTCATCGGGAGATAACCCCCAATTCTACAAGAATACGGTGAACTTGCGGTGCAAGCATTTCAATCGCTCCGTTGTTTTCAATGATATAATCGGAGTGCGTTTTGAAAAACGTATCGCTTTTTTGTGCATTGATTCGACGCATAGCATCCTCGGCAGAAATGCCGTCACGTGCTACAATACGTTCCAAGCGCAATCTGCGGTCTGCCAGCACCGAAATCACAGCACCGCAGGCGCGGTGAGCACCAGCTTCAAACAGCTGGGGGGCATCAAAAATAGCAACAGGCACTCCCTCAATGCGCAAGCGTTCCATTTGACTTTTGACTTCCTCCATTACGTATCGGTGCGTAATAGCATTCAAACGCTCGCGTGCGGCGGGATCATTGAACACAATGCCGCCCAAAGCACGGCGGTCAAGATTGCCGTCGGGTAAAAGAATATGCTTCCCAAATGACTGTACCAATTCCTGCAAGCAGGAGGATGGGGGAGAGATCAATTCGTGGTAAACACGATCGGCATTGATGACTGGGATTTTGTATCTTTCAAAGATAGATGCAACCGCGCCTTTTCCCGCACCCGTAGGACCGGTCAGTCCGATTACGAGCATGGAGGCACCTCCATTCGAAGGCCGCCAATCTGATCCGAAGAGTATGCCATCTCCATTACCTCTTGGACGTAAAGTCCGTCAACAAGAGAAGGAGCAAACGGTTTGCCCTCCGCAACCGCTCCAAGAAAAGCGTGCATACTTGCCAAGTGACCGTAGAGCCAACCGGCAGGGGCTTTGGGAGAAGGGAAAGAGAGGTCGGGATAACGACCGACACATTCAATGCGTGTAAAGCCGCGCATACCACCCATAGGAGTGGCGTCGGCAGTGTTGTCATAGTAGTAAAGCCAGTTGGGCTCCATCAGCGAGAAGCGCAATGCTCCTTTTTCGCCATAAATTTCAAACGAAAGATCGTCATTGGTTCCAACCTGCAATTTGCCAACGGTAATGGTGCCGTGTGCACCGTCGGCTGTTCTGCCTGTCAGGTAGAAGGATTCATCAGCGTTGGTTTCCCATTCTTCACCGTCGCGTCCTGCGCGAGTGGGGTAGCCGATCTGGCTCCAACCGCTCACCTCACAAAGGTGTCCACACAAGTATCCGAGCAGATCGATGACGTGAGAGCCGAGGTCAAACAGTACACCGCCACCGCAAATGGTGCTGTCCTGTTTCCAACCGGCGGGCTTTGCGGTATCGGTGGCACTGTTGTGCAGATATTTGCCCTCAAAGCTGAGAATGCGACCAATGCGACCTTCGTCAATGAGCTGCTTCGCGCGCATTACGGGCGCGAGCCAACGGTTGTTAAAGACCATACCGCAAATTTGTCCCTCGTCCAGGGGAATTGCGGCAATCTCTTCGGCTTGCAGAGCGCTGATGCACAAGGGCTTTTCGCAAAGCACGCTCTTGCCTGCGGAAATCGCCTTTTTGAGTGTTTCGTAGTGATAAATATTTGGGGTGCAAATGTCGATAATATCGATGTCGGAGGAGTTGATCAGATTGTCCTCGTTGGTGGTGGCGATCTTCATTCCAAATTCTTGCGCTACACGCTCACTCTTTTCTTGTGTTGTGGTGCAAACGCCTACCACTTGTGCCTTAAAGGGGAGAGAGCCATAGAAAAAGGGAAGATTTTGCACAGCCCAGGTGTGCGTTTTTCCCATTGAGCCAAAGCCCAAAAGTCCTATGCGTAGTGTTTTCTTTTCGTTTTGTTCCATTGTGCGAATTCTTCCTTTCTGCGGCAAATGACAAGTGTTTGCAGGATCGCACCGCAAGGGTGCACATCTATTCATCTTATTATAACTCAATTTTTTGCCTTTTGCAAGAGTATTACGCATTTTTTGTTGGAAAATTCAACTTTTCTGTCCTTTTTTCGCCGCTTTCGTATTGCATTTGCAGACGGTTTCGAGTATAATATAGATAGATATCGCAAAAGGAGGGAATTCGAATGGAACAACTGATGCAAAAATTGCAAACAATCGGCACAGAATGGGAATTGAATTGCCCTCTTTCTCGACATTCCACCTTTCGCATTGGTGGCACGGCAGATTTGGCTGTTTTTCCACATTCAAGTGACCATCTTTGCCAAACGCTCACACTTTTGCACGGGCAAGAGATTCCCGTACAAGTCATTGGCAACGGCAGTAACGTTGTTTTCTCGGATGCGGGATATCGCGGTATTGTGGTGTTTACTAGCAAATGCCGCAAAATCAAAATAGAAGATAACATCCTTTTTGCCGATGCAGGCGCATCTCTTTCTGCTGTGGCTTCCGCCGCACGAGATGAAAATTTGAGTGGCTTGGAGTTTGCATTTGGTATTCCCGGCACGATCGGTGGTGCGGTATATATGAACGCAGGCGCTTATGGCGGCAGTATGAGTGACGTTTGCATCAGCTCCGAGTACTATGACCTTAAAACGGGCCAAGTCAATGGGCTGTCAGACGGTAGCCAAGGTTTTGGCTATCGCACAAGCATTTATCAAAAATATCCCGAGCGCATCATTTTTGGCGCGACCTTGCAACTGAAAAAGGGAGACCGCAAACAAATCACAGAAACAATGCGAACCTACTGGGATAAAAGACGCACTACACAACCGTTGGAACTTCCCAATGCAGGTAGCATTTTCAAACGCCCCGAAGGACATTTTGCAGGCAAGCTGATTGAGGATTGCGGACTGAAGGGCTTAACGGTTGGAGGAGCGCAAGTCTCCGAAAAACACGCGGGCTTTATCGTCAACGTCGGCGGTGCTACCTGTGAAGATGTAAAGCGTTTGATTGAGCAAATTCAAGCAACCGTATTGCAACAAACAGGTGTAGAACTCGAATGTGAAATTCAGTTTTTGTGACGTCAAAGGAAGACTACTACTTGGCTTTTTATCATTTTTCGGGAGGAGCAAGCCCCTCCCCTACCAATCATTTGTTATTCTACATAGAGAGTTAAGCAGAACAAAAAACCAATCGGTAGGGGAGCGCCTTGGTGCTCCCGTGCGAAGCAAAACAACTTTCTTAACGGGCAGGGTCTTGGCGGTTCCTGACCGTTAGCGGCAGCAAAAGCGAGGTTTACCCTCGCGCCGACTGTCTGTTCGTAGACTAACAAATTTATTTAGATAACTTTTGTGCGAAAGTTTTTGGGAAGGGGCGTGGGGGGAACCCTTTTCTCAAAAAGGGTTCCCCCCACGAAAAAAAGAAAAGAGGTGACAAAATGACCTTTACAGAGCGCGTGTGCGCCGAGCTGATGGAGCTCCCAATTAAGAAAAATTGTTGCAGACGTGCATTGAGTGCAGGTCTTTTGCTCACGGCTATGCGACAACCGGGTGGACGAGTTGTTTTGCCGTGCCGCCGCGAGTCGATTGCGGAATTTGCCAAGGGTGTGTTTGAAAAAGCATACTCCAAAACGGCAGAGGTCAACGTCATCGGTTTTCACGGACATCGCCAATGGCAAATTGTTCTCCCATCTCCTGCCGCATCCAAACTCACGGCACAACTGCGTGAGGATGAGGCGGATATTGACGCATTGTTGCACCTTTGCGATTGCGAGAACTGTCGCGCGGCATTTTTGCGCGGACTGTTCTTTGTTTCGGGAACGGTCAACGATCCGCAAAAATCCTATCATTTGGAGTTTGTTCTTCCAAGTGAGGAGAGTGCTGATGCCGTTACCGACTATCTTTCGTCCATCGGCTATCCCCCCCGACGCATTGCACGCAACACGGGCGTGGGACTTTACTATAAAGATGCCACATCGGTGGCAGATCTCATCACGCTAATGGGTTCGCACAGCATCATTTTTGAGTTTTATAACGCACGTATTGCGAGCGATATTCGCAACAACGAAAACCGTGCCACCAACTGTGTAACAAGGAATATTCAAAAGTCGGTTGCCGCCGCGGCGCGGCAGATGGAAGCTATTGGACGCCTCATGGAGAGCGGCAAACTTGATTCATTACCCGAGCCGCTTCGCGAGACCGCACTTTTGCGTTACCGAAACCCTGATGCAACCTTGGACGAGCTGAAGGAGTTGCATCATCCCGCTATATCTAAATCAGGGCTCTCCCACCGACTGCAAAAGTTGTTGGACGCGGCAGACGAATAAGAGAGAAAGGAGAACACGATGAAGGATTTTGTCCATTTGCATCTGCATACCGAATACAGTCTGCTTGACGGCGCATGTCGCATTGCCGACTTGCCCGAAAGAATCAAAGAGTGCGGACAAAATGCAGTTGCCATTACCGACCACGGTGTGATGTACGGTGTCATTGATTTTTACCGCACGTGTAAAAAGAATGGCATTAAGCCCATCATCGGTTGTGAAGTTTACGTTGCTCCCGACTCCCGTTTTACAAAACTCAACGCAGGGGAGGGATATGCCGAGCACTTGGTGCTCCTTTGCGAAAATATGCAAGGGTATCGCAACCTCGTCGAGCTTGTATCTCGTTCCTTTACCGAGGGCTTTTACAACCGCCCGCGCGTTGACGATGAACTGTTGCGTCAATATTCGGGCGGTCTTATCGCGCTTTCCGCTTGCCTTGGCGGACGCATCCCAAAACTTCTCTCCAAGGGCGACTTTGCCGCCGCACGCGAGAACGCTTTGAAATATGCCGATATTTTTGGAAAAGACCACTATTATATCGAAATTCAAGACCACGGTCTGGCAGAAGAGCGTGCAGTTCTTTCGCGTATTGTAAAATTGGCAAATGAGTGCAATTTGCCGCTTGTTGCCACCAACGACTGCCACTATTTGCGCCGTCAGGATGCCGACACGCAAGCGGTACTCATGTGCGTGCAGACCAACACCACCGTTGATGCAGGACGCCCCGCGGCCTTTGCCACCAACGATTTTTACGTCAAGGATAGCACTGAGATGTCTCTTTTGTTTCGTGCGTATCCCGAAGCCATTGAAAACACCGTCAAAATTGCCGATATGTGCTCGGTAGAGTTTGACTTTGATACACAATACCTGCCAAAATTCCCGTGTCCCAATGCGCTTTCAGCAGAAGAATATCTGCGCGAGCTGACCGAAAAGGGCTTTGAGAGCCGCATCGCACGCGGACACATCAACTTTACGGAACATCCTCAAGAGGAATACCGCGCACGTTTGGAGTATGAACTTGGCGTCATTGCAGAAATGGGCTTTGCCGACTATTTTTTGATTGTTCAAGACTACGTCAACTATGCAAAGAGCAAGGATATCCCTGTAGGCCCCGGACGTGGTTCGGGAGCGGGGAGTTTGGTTGCTTACGCACTTGGTATTACCGACGTGGATTCCATTCGTTTTGATTTGCTCTTTGAGCGTTTCCTCAACCCCGAACGCGTAACTATGCCCGATATCGATGTTGACTTTTGCTACAACCGTCGCGACGAGGTCATCGAATACGTCACCCGAAAATACGGTGCCGACCACGTTTCGCAAATCATCACCTTTGGTACGATGGCGGCAAGAGCGTCCATTCGCGATGTCGGACGAGCCCTTGGAATGTCCTATGCCGACGTTGACGTGGTAGCGCGTGCCATTCCGCAAGAACTCAATATGACGATTGATCGCGCCATGACCTTGCCCGATCTTAAAAAGCTCTATGAGAGCTCGGAACAGGTGCGCCGCCTGGTTGACACCGCACGTTCGCTTGAGGGAATGCCGCGCAACGTATCTGTTCATGCCGCAGGCGTTGTCATTACAGACAAGCCCATCAGCGAATATTTGCCCGTTGCTTTGAGCAACGGTACAGTGGTTACGCAGTTCGATATGGATACTGTGGCATCTTTAGGACTCCTCAAATTCGACTTCCTTGCTCTGCGTTACCTCACCATTCTGCACGATGCAGAGGGAATGATTCGCGAGAGCGAACAGGGGTTTGAT
>JAZSFM010000115.1:0-4566 GCA_045532215.1 Eubacteriales bacterium
CTCGACTGCTTGTTTGACTTGTCGAGGTGGGCGTAGATATTGGCTGTGGTGGAGATATCGGAGTGTCCGAGGAACCGTGATACATTGATCAGCGGTACATCGTTGTTGATCAGCACACTGGCGAATGTGTGCCGGAGGTCATGGAAGCGTATTTTCCGCAGTCCGAGATCTTGTATGATGGCTGCGAAGTGTTCCGTGACATAAGATGGTTTCATGAGTTCTCCGAGCTGATTCACGCAGACATAATCGTCGTATTCACGGCTGTAGCTGCTCTTGAACATCTTTTTGTACAGTTCCTGTTTTGCCTTGATCTCTACGAGCATTTCATAAACCTGATCCGGCAGAGGGAGCGTTCTATGGCTCGATTTGTTTTTCATTTCTTCTATTGCTTGTATGTGTGTTTTGCCGTTCTCCTTGGTTTCCACGATTTTGGTGTCGAGCAGTACACATCTTTCTTCAAAGTCAATGCGTGACCATCTTACGCCGAGTGCTTCACTTCGTCTGAGTCCAAGTCCTCCCGCGAACATAATCGCAGGATAGATCGGATCATCTTTGGTAAGCTTCAGCAGTGCGAGCAGTTCTTCTTCGCTGTAGTTTTCACCCTGGAATTTGTTCTTCTTCGGGCGATCGACTCTGTCGAATGGGTTGGCTTCAATCAACTCGTCCTTGAATGCTTGCTGGAATGCTTTACGCAGGACTGCGTGATAATGGATGACTGTGTTTGATACTACGTTGTCTTCGAAGAGCTGATTGTAGAATTCATCGATATCTTTTGAGCGAATGGAGCCTACCGTCAGATCCTTTCTTCGTTCGAAGTATCTTCTGATCTTACCGTAGATCATGCTGTGATAGCTTCTGTATGTGTTGATCTGGATGTTCTTCGCCTGTTTCTCAAGCCATATTGTCATGTACTCGAAGATCGGAATTTCGTTCTGCGGGCGGTTCATGCGCTCGGCTTCTTCTGCAGCCTCGATCTCGTACTTGCTTACGACTTCGCGGTAGGCTTTGTTTACCTTGGCCTTGTTCGCGTCCTCCGGCAGCCCCAGGGCGCGCCATACGGACTTATATTTCCCATCCGGTCCTTTGTGCTGAATTACTGCATACAAGCGTCCTTTCTTGACTTGGAGGCTTGCAGCCATTGAGTTTTTCTGTGCCATTATTCTATGTTCCTTTCACTATGTATTGGGTGCGGTTTTTGCCGCAACACCAACATACCACAAGTTTTTGTATATATCCAGCTATAATCGAGAGTTTTATCAGTTACGACACATTTGGGGTTCGAATGCGCTTCCAATCCCCCTCATATACGAGATCAGCTCGGTCTTGGGGATTCGGTTCTCTCTGCCGATCTTAACGGAAAGGATTGTGCCGTCATTGACCATACGGTATACGAGCTTCGTGCTTACACGAAGAATTTCCGATACTTCCTTCACATTCAGAGCCATCGGGTAGTTCTTCAATGCTTTTGTATATTCGCGGTTATCCATTGTTTCCTCCTGTTACATTCTCGCAGACAGTGCGAGCATATGATTCTTGAGTTCTGCTTGCATATCGATGATATCCTGAAAATCAACCGATTTTGCTTCCTGCTTTTTCAGCTGCTCGGATACACCATCAAGCTTGTCCGTGATCAGCTTCATCTGTCTCATGATGAGCTGGCAGCGTTTGATCGGTTCACTTTCATCAAGGAGCAATACACCGAGAACATATTCGGTGATGCTTTGCGATCTGCCTCGTGCTTTTGCAGCGATCACGCATTTCTCATCATTCGTGAGCCTGATGGTCATGGTTGAATTTCGCTTGCGATCAGTCATTGTCATAAACGGAACCTCAATATCTGAATCTGCGGATACCGCGTTCGAATTCTTCCTTCATATGTACGAAATAATCGTACAGTTCCTCGCCGGTTCTGATCTGGAAGATCAGTTCATTGCCGTAATCGTCTTCTTCGTGAATGATAAACGGAACTCTGCGGCGCTGGCAGTAGATCCATTCTTCAAGCAGAAGATCTTCATCATGGAAGTATTCGACGAACTGATAGTAGCGCGGATCTTCCGGCTGGAAGCTTGCTTCGGTAAAAGCAGGCTCATCGCTGTCGTAATCGTTTTCGTAATCACAGTCGTATGCATCGCCTACGATTGCTGCAAATTCGCTCTTTGTAATCTTTTTCATTATGTTATCCTCATTTCTTATGTAGTTCTTTTACGCCGATGCTGATCAACACCGCATCATCAATCTTTTTCATGGTTTCCTCGGAAAGCATTCCGATGCATTTTTTCAACCGGGATTTCTCGATTGTCCGTATCTGTTCAAGCATTGCCACAGAGTCCCTGAGCGGCTCTGTTTCTTTGCTGATGCTGACATGGGTAGGCAATCTTGAATGCCTGTTATTGGTCGTTATAGGGGCTATAATCGTCGTTGTTGAGTATGTATTGCCGATATCGTTCTGTATGATGACAACCGGACGTTTACCGCCCTGCTCTGAACCGACAACGGGATTAAGGTTAGCGAAATATACTTCGCCTCGCTTTACTATCATTTGAACCTCCGATGAGTTTTTGTTATGTATAGCAGGTACGGCAAAATACCGCACCTGCCGTTGTTTTGCGTTGTTCGTTGTCCTATTCGTCCTCGACTCCCGGACATGAGGCAAAGCCTCGGGCAATCAGCAGACGAACAGTAGCGAACTGTTCTCATGGGAGTCTCACCCCAACTGTGGTTCTCACAGAGCCCTCCCCAGTGCTTGCGACGGCTTACGGTTCTGAACCGCTTCTACGCTCGAGCGATAGGCTGGAAGGAAGTATCATTGTACCCGTTGCTTGTCCTGGCGATCCGGGAGGAGCTGTCTCCCGGTCGTGCCAAGAGGAAAAGACCGCTTATGCGGCCGATTCCCCTCGCACAGTCGCTTGCCGGTTCATCACCCTGCGGCAACGGTAACGTATCTGCTGAAGGATTATGGAGTTTTCAATGAACTTGAAGGACTCCATCGCCCGTCAGAATCGACCGATTTCTTTGCCCCTCACCTTTATAGTTTTTTGGGGCCTTTTGACAACCCTATTTTGGAGTTTTTCAGAAAAATTTTTATATTTTCCTCAGAACGTGCGATTGATTTAGATACTGCCGCTTGACTTACCCCCTCACATTCTGCAATTTTTCTTGTGGATTCTTTGTTATACTTGTTACGGATGAACCGTGTTCGTTGCGTATCTGTTAAGCATTCGTTGAGTATTGACATGGCATTTTCCATAGTTCGATAATCTTCCTCGCCTTCGAATTGCTCTATGTACTCCTCCTCAACTGAAGGAAGACACAGTATATCCGTGTTTTCCAGCTTATCAAGATCCACATCTCGGTGTGTGATCCGCCAGTCAGCATTAAACTCCTCAGTCGTGCGGTCTGTAAGTAGTTTTTTCATTGCATCGAAATCTGAAAGCTGCATTTCTGAATCAAGTATACTGCGTTTTGCTGTTGCTTTCTCTGTGTCGATGTTAATCGTGATCTCCACCAATACGGCTGAACCGTCTTCGCCGAACTCCCGCTTGATCAGAATGATTTCATCACAGTGCGCGTAGGCAATCGTATCGGGATCTTTCTGAAGTTTTTTCATAAGTGCTATTTGCTTATCCATTTTGTACCTCGTGAATTTGAATTTTGATTTCGTATCTGTTCACGTGAAAATCAAAATCCAAATCACGGGTACTTAGCGATGTATTCCTGCCACACTTTTTCACCCCTGATGGTTAAGGAGAAAAAGTGGCGATAAAAGTAAATGCTCCTCTCGGTCATCATTCAACCGCTTCCTCACAGTCTTCCTGCCGGGAGCGATTGTTCAGCGGTCTGCCGAAAAGACAAAAAGCCACCGGCAAGACAAAGTTACACTGCTGTTTTCACAGAGTGATCTCGTCTTGTCGGTGGCTTCACAACTTAGCTTGCGCAATTCTGGCATTGCCGACCGTACGGTTTATATTGTATGACCTGCAAAAAGGACTTAACTTAGCACTGTTTCAGCCAGGCCTTCCGCGTCGTTACACCGCAGTTATTCAGTTTTTGCTTTTATCTTTGATTACTGCACTCCGGCAATTGCGTTGCCCACTCGTACAGTTTTTTGCACATATTCAGTCTCTCGTAAAGGAAATCATATGGTTCCTCGCTTTGAATGAAATATTCCAACACACCACCTTCATACGTAAACCCATCGGGTATTTCCTCGAAAGCATAGTCCTCTCCGAAACTGATATACAACTGGATTGCAGGCGTGTCAAACAAGATTCGGTAACTGTTTTTACTGTCAGGAAGCTTTTCTGCGGAAATGATACCAACAATGAAGTTCATCGGATCATCGTCACAATCTTCCCAAAACATTTCCATACGCACACCGCACGGATGTCCTGAACAACAATAATTCGTTGTGTAACCTTTCAAGTTCAGTACCTTGATTACCGGTGCAATCGCATCATCCACATCGAAACAATCTTCAAGAAAACCATCAATGTTGCTTCCCGAAAAATAGTCGAAGGTAGTATTCTTCATATAAGCCATATTTGTTATCCTCTCAGTCGTGCCATT
>JAZSFM010000111.1:0-8329 GCA_045532215.1 Eubacteriales bacterium
GTGTGGCGGAATTTTTCCGCACATACCCGCGTATTGAATATTATACTATATTCGTTTTGTTTTGTCAAGGTGTTTGCCTCAATTTTGTGTTAACTCGTTAGGAGCGGGCGACGTCCTCGACGCCCCGAAGACGAACGCAAATCGCATACAAAATCAGGCGATTCGTGAATCGCCCTTACAAGTGTGTTCCAATTTCTCTTATATACCCATTGTTAGAAAGTTTTTCGGAAGGGGTGCGGGGGAACCTCTTTTGCAAAAAAGGTTCCCCCGCATTCTTTCAAACAAAATTACTTTCTAATAATCGTAACCCCTGCGGGCAGGATGCCTGCTTGCTCGTAAACGATGGCGTTGATTTGCGCGATTTGCGCGGGTTGAAGATCGTCGGCTTTAACGACGATGCTGGCGGTGTCATCGTTGATGACGGCAACGCAGGCTTCAAACCCTTTGGCGGTGATGAGAGACTCGATGTTGGCTTCTTTTTGAATTTCGTCGGCGATGACAGCGATCTCAGCGAGCGCCTCATTCTTCATTGCCTCGGTGGAGTCAACGTTTTCAACAACTGCTTGCAAAACCTCAAGTGCCTCGTCACGTGCGCGTTGACGGCTGACTTGTGTAGCAGAGAAGTAAGCATTGACGTCGGTGGCGTTGTTCTCGTCACCTGCATTATCCGAAACGTTTCCGCTGGGTTGATCGTAGCCGTCATAGCCGTCATCCTTATTCGATCCCGAGAAGAGAATAAAGTTCATCAAAACGGCAACGCCGATGAGCAGTACTGCGCAAGCGATGATAATGTTGCGCTTTCCAATCTTCTCCAAAATCATTTGAAATTTGTTGGGTTGTTCAATCTCGGTTAGGGCAGTAGATTCGTTTTTCATAAGGTAAAATCCTCCTCAATTTTGGTTGTGCTATAACCTATGCAATCGTGCACCCAAATATGACAATCAAAACAAAAAAGGATGAAAGCACAAAACTTCCATCCTTTATTTATTATGCTATCACAGCAATCTCTTCCTCAAATCCTCGCTCGAGGTAGGGGATAGGTAAGAGGGGGGGATATCCAAAATGGTCTTGCAACCAACCGCGCCCTCTTGCTTCATACGGTATGCCGCGCGTGCGCAAGCCACCAAAACGCTTGCAGTGAATTCAGGGTTGGAGTCGAGTTTGAGATTGTATTCAATAATGTTAGTGTGCTCGCTTTCCGTGCCCGTTTTTCCTGCGTGAATGACAAATCCGCCGTGGGGAATACCGCTGTGGTCGCGCTTCATTTCTTCTGCTGTTATAAAATGAACGATGGTGTCGTAATCTGCAAAATAGTTGGGCATTGTAACGATCTCACGCTCGATGCGAGAGAGATCAGCACCCTCCTTGGCAACCACAAAGCACTCGCGCAAATGCTTTTGACGGGTCGAAAGTTCGGGATTTGTACCGCTTCTGACTGCGTCGAGTGCAGACTCTACGGGAATGGTGTATTGCTTGGCATCGGCAACGCCATCAATGCGGCGAATGGCATCGGAGTGTCCTTGGCTCACACCCTTGCCCCAAAACGTGTAGCTCTTGCCCGCGGGCAGAATTGCCTCGGCGTAAAGGCGGTTGATAGAGAACATTCCGGGATCCCAACCGCAGGAAATGACGGCAAGATTGCCGCCCTCGCGAGCGGATGCATCAACGTTTGCGAAATGCTCGGGGATCTTGGCGTGGGTATCAAAGCTATCTACAACCGAGAAGAGCTTGGCAATGGCAGGCGTTTGGAGGGGGAGATCCTTGGCACTGCCGCCACACAAAATCATGACGTCGATCTTGCCAACCATATTTTCAATATTATCAATGTGATAAACAGTAGCACTTTGAGAGAGGATTTTGACGGTTTCGGGCGGGCGTCGCGTAAAGACGGCAACCAACTCCATATCGGGGTTTTGCGCGATGGCACATTCCACACCGTGGCCGAGATTTCCATATCCAACAATTCCTATGCGAATGCTCATAATAGACCTCCTTGTGGGCCTGAATTTCTATCACATATTGTAGCACAAAAGAGGGCAGATGTCAAGAATTTTCTTGACATCATTTTTAATTTGTGATAGAATGTAAATAGAAAGGATGTGACTCCTATGGAAAAACAAACAAAGAACATAATTAGTCGCCAAAAGATAGAAAAAGATCTTCTTTTTTACAATACTGCAAGCATTAAGCATACAGCAGTTTGCTTGGCTGCCGTTATTCTTGCGTGTGGCAGTATGATTGCGTTTATTTCTCCCTTTTTTATTGACTTGTATGAGAAAGTATGGCAAAAAGTCATTTTCGTGGTTGTGTTTGGCGGTGTTATAACTGCACCCGTTTGGTTTGTATTGCCGCAACTGATTCGCTCTTTAATGGAGCGAAAATGGCTGAAAAACGGCGATTTTGAAATTGCAACCCGACATCTGCTTTACAAAGAAGACAAGCCGGTTCGTTACAAACGAAGCACACAGGAGGTTTTCCATTTTGAGGGGTTTGATGAAGTTTGGGCAGGCCATACGGATTATCAACTTGCCTCTATGGGCGACGAGTTTTACATCGTGCATTACAAGGGAAGCAAAAAAGCGCAAATGGTGTTTCCTTTGAAATTGTATGAATATAAAGAATAAGACGAATAGCAAAATAAAGACGGGCGACCAATGGTCGCCCGTGTTTTTGGTAATTGTTTATTCTCGGGAGGCGAAACGCCTCCCCTACAAAAGGAAAGGAATCATGGTAGGGGAGGGTATTCATTGACTAACAAATCTATTTAGGTTATTGTTGTGTGAGTGCTTTTTGGAGGGGTGCAGGGGAACCCTTTTTCGCGAAAAAGGTTCCCCTGCAAATCTCCTAAACTACTCCGCAAAATGATACGTTCCTTCTCCAAGTGTCTCGGTTCTACCCGAGGGGAGAGTGAGGTGGGCGGTAACGCCTTGTGGAATGGTGAATTCGTAATAAACGGCATCGTCTTTGTAGTACCAATGCGAGCGGATGGTGCCGAATTGGGTGTCGATCGAACCGTCGGCAAAGCCGAGGCGACGGTCGGGATGAGGTGCGAGAGTGATCTCGCGGTAGGCGGGGGCATCGTCCATCGGCTCAATGCCAACTGCCTTGCCAAAGATCCAATCGTAAACCGCACCGTAGGCATAGTGGTTAAAGGAGTTCATATCTTTACTCCAGAAGCTGCCGTCCTCTTTGATGCCGTTCCAGTGCTCCCAAATGGTGGTAGCACCATGATTGACGGAGTAGAGCCATGAGGGGTTCTGTTCCTGGAAGAGCAGCTCGTAAGCTACGTCGGTGTGTCCGTTTTCGGTGAGGGCGTGGAGCAGGTAAGGCGTGCCCAAAAATCCGGTGGTCATGCGCATGCCGTTCTCGCGGATCATTTCGGCAAGACGGTCGGCAAAGCGTTGGCGGTCCTTTTCTTCGCACAGACCAAACCTGAGGATAAGCGCATATGCGGTCTGGGTTTCGTTGGGGGGATCAGAGATGCCGTTGGGATTGAGGTCGGGGTATTGACGAAGCTCACCGTTCGGGAGGTAATGCTCGCGGAAAGCAGAGACCACCTTGCGGTAGCGCTCCTCAAACTTTGCGGTATCGTAACCGAGCGCCTTTTCTGCCTTGAGCAAAAGCGCGACGGAGTTTGCATAAAACGCACTTGCAATAAGGTCGGTGGAGGTAGCACCCTTGTAGCTGTCCTCGCCGTGGTCCATTGCCAGCCAGTCGCCGTAGTGGTCGCCACCAAGCCAGAGGAATTCCTCGGGACCTGTGTAGTGCAAATACATGATCCACTTGCGCATCATGGGGTAGTGTTCGGCAAGCAGCTTCTTGTCGCCGTAGGCGAGGTAGATCTCCCACGGGATGATGCAGGCGGCATCTGCCCAGCCGGTAGCCACGGCTACGTATTCACCGCGGTTCTTTTTGCATCTTGGAATGAACTCGGGAATGCCGCCATTGGGGCGTTGCTCGATCGCCATTTCGCCAAGCCACTTGGTAAAGAACTTTTTGACGTTGAAGTTGATGGCGGCGGTGCGGGCAAAGACCTGCGCGTCACCTGTCCAACCAAGGCGCTCGTCGCGTTGCGGACAGTCGGTGGGGGTGTCAAGATAGTTGCCTTTTTGACCCCAGATAACATTGTGATAAAGCTGATTGATCTTCTCGTTCCCACAACGGAAATATCCCGTGCGCTTCATGTCCGAGTGAACGACAATCGCGCAAAAAGCATTGAGATCAATATTTTCGGTAGGGAATTCGGTGAGTCTCACATAGCGGAATCCTTGGAAGGAGAACGACGGCTTGAAAACGTCCTCGCCACCCGAGCAAACGTAGAGATTTTCACATTTTGCATGGCGCAAATTTTCGGTGTAAAAGTTGCCTTCTTGGTCAAGAACTTCGGCGTGATGGAGAAGAATCCGCGCGCCGCGCTCGGCTTTGATGCGAACCTCGACGTAGCCGGTTACTTCCTGACCAAAGTCGATCACCGTCTCGCCCTTGGGAGTGCGGATCAGCTCGACGGGGGCCACGTGCTCGTGTTCGGTGATGAATTCGCCCACTTGTGCTATGAGCTTGGTCTTATAATTCGAACGAATTGCCTTGCCAAGATGCTTGATTTCGGCAGTCTTGTCCACTGTCTCACCGTGGTAAATATCAGAATAGAGAATGGGCGTGGTGTAAACATCCCACGCGGTGTCGGTCACGATCTCCTCGCGCGTGCCGTCGGTATAAAGGACGGTCAGAGATGCGATCAGAGAGGTTTGATCGGCAAACATTTTGGTACCCCAAGCAATATTGCCAACCGCCCAACCGGCGCCAACCTCAATCGAGAGAGTGTTGCTTGTGTCAAGCAGAGCGGTCACGTCATAGGTTTGGTACTGTACGCGTTCATTGTATATCGTCCAGCCGGGGGCAAGAACTGCGTTCCCGACTCTTTTTTGGTTGATGTAAGCGGCATAAAGGCCGATGGCAGAAACCGAAAGTGTAGCTTTTTTCACTGCTTTTTTCGCTCCGAAAGCGCGCACAAAAGCAATGCCTGCTTGCTCGGTGTCAATGGGAGCCATGATCCATTTTGCACGTCTGTTCATAAAAAAGAACCTCCTGAATAAGCATTTCAAAAGCGGTCACAGACCTATACACAGTATAACAGAAAAGGAAAACAAATGCAATAGATTTAGAGAAAAAAGAGGACACTTTCCCAAAAAACACTTTACAAACATTCCCAAATATGCTATACTAAATACAATCCCCGTTTTGATAAAAGGAGAAAAATATGAAAAGATTTTTGAAAAATGCATTGCTGTTTTGTTTGGTAGCAATTATGCTGCTCTCGTCAGCATCCTGTGGAAAAACGAATAATGCAACGCCCACCACTCCCGAGGGAACAACACTTGGCGAAACGACACCTGCCGAGACCACACCCGAGGAAACCACACCCGAGGAAACCACACCGGGTGAAAATCCCCCCGAGGATGATGTTCACAATCACGTTTTCGAAAATTCCACGACCATCAAAGCTCCCACCTGCGGCGAGGATGGCAAAGAGAGTGCTACCTGCGAATGCGGTGTTGTAAAAATTACAACGCTCTCTGCAACGGGTGCGCACAACTATCAAAACAAAGTTTGCACCGTGTGTGGCCACAAGGATGCCACCGGTCTTTCTGCGCCCCTTTTGTGCGGTGATGCGCTTTCTTCCTACGTTATTGTTTATGATGAAGATGCATCCGATTACACGGTACGTGCCGCAGAATACATCGCAAAAGAGATTGAAGCGCGCACGGGCATCGTTCTTTCTGTAACCCCCATCGACGCTTCTTCCGAAGTGAACGCGCACGAGATTGTGGTAGGGGAGACCACGCGCCAAATTTCCCAAACTCTGAATGCCGAAACCGAGGGCTTTGAATTCGCACTCCTTGCCGACGAAGACCATATTGCCATCGAAGGCGACTATTTCATCATCGCCGCGGCGGCATACTACTTTGTAGAAACTTACATCCCCGAAGCCATTTTCGATATTGACGTTCCTCAAACCATAAGTGTTTGTGAGCCCATTGTCAAAGAGGCCGAGAATTTCATTCTCCTCATCGGCGACGGTATGGGACCCAACCAAACCAAACTGTTTGATGCTTACAAAAACGAAACCGTAGCCGACTATAGCGACGGTGAAGATTTCTTCTATGGCTATTTGTTCCCATATATGGGCGAATCGAGAACCGATTCTCTTTCGGGTACAACCGATAGCGCCGCAGGCGGAACGGCACTCGCATCCGGCTTTAAGACCAAAAACGGCTACGTTGGCAGAAACGGCAACAAAAAAGACGTTCCTTTGCTGACCGAGCTGGCAGCACAAATGGGCAAGGCAACTGCCGTTATGTCCACCGAAAAGCAAACGGGAGCAACCCCCGCATCCTTCTCGGCGCACGCCTTTGACCGTAGCAACACCACTACTATTGCCAATACGCAAGCCCAGTTGGTCGAGCAATACGGAACCATTATTCGTTGCGATTACAACGTTTACACCGAAGAAAAAATGTCCAAGTTGCGCTCTGCCATTACCGAAACCCTCGAGGCACTCTCAAAAGATGAGGATGGTTTCTTTGTGATGTACGAGGAAGCCCATATCGATAAGCACAGCCACGATAACGATGCAAAGGATACCTACCTTGCATTGGTACGTTTCAACCAAGCAATCGCGCTATTTATGGAATACGCATTCTATAACCCCGAAACGATGGTCATCATCACTGCCGACCACGAAACAGGTGGCTTGCAGATGGATGAAAATGGAGCGTTCCAATATACGTCAGAGGATCACACCTCGCAAAACGTGCCCGTATTTGCTTATGGCGCACACGCCGAGGTTTTTGACGGCCAAACCATTGAGAATGTGCAAATTCCCAAAACCATTGCCGCAATGTTCGGCGTAGAGATCGAAGGAACCGACCCCGAAAATTATCCTTCGCTGATGCCCATCCTGCAATTGGAAACAAAATAAAATAGCACACCAAAGGCGGAGCCATAACGGCTCCGCCTAAAATTTTATCTAAATGCTTTACAAATATAGAAAAGTATGCTATAATAACTTCATACCCAATCTATTTGCATAGAAAAGGAGAAAAAAATGAAAAGAACACTCAAACTCGTGCTTCTGCTTTGCTTAACGGCCGTTTTGATGCTACTGATGGCATCCTGCGATGGCATTTTAGGCAAGCTTCCCGACGGAAACGAAACGACACCCGAAGACGTAACGCTCCACATTGGCGTAAATCCGCCAACCGATGTTGAAGAATTTCCTGTAATCGGAGAAACTGAGCCCATGCCAGGACCAGAATATCCTTTCCCCGGATATTCTCACGAACATATCGAGGAGATACTTGAACAAGTAGAACCAACCTGCACCGAAACGGGACTCACCGAGGGCAAGAAATGCTCCGATTGCGGTGAAATTTTGAAAGCACAGGAGATTATTTCTGCAAAAGGTCACACTGAGGTTATTGATAAAAGAGTAGAGCCCACCTGCACCGAAACAGGACTTGCCGAGGGTAAGCATTGTTCAGTATGCAGTGAGGTTTTGGTGGCGCAACAAGTGATTTCTGCTACCCACACCGAAGTTATCGATGAAAGAGTAGATCCCACCTGCACCGAAACAGGTCTTACCGAGGGCAAGCATTGTTCAGTATGCAGTGAGGTTTTGGTGGCACAAACGATCATCTCTGCAAACGGACACACAGAGGTTATTGATGAAAGAGTAAAGCCAACCTGTACCAAAACAGGACTTACTGAGGGCAAGCATTGCTCCGCGTGCGGTGAGGTTTTGGTGGCACAAGAGGTTATTTTCAAAATAGATCACAATTACATTTCCGCTTTTGTAGCTCCCACCGCCAAAGAGGATGGTGGAACAAAACATACTTGTTTCAAGTGTGGTGATTTTTATTTCACCGATGTTGTGACTCCAATAGATTTTACTGTTACAAAAGAGAATCGCTCTATAGTTGGTTACACGGGTGAAACAGGCGAAAACCTTATTATTCCCGCGACTTTTGAACAAGACGGTACTTGGTATCGCGTAGTAGCGATTGGCGATTATGCTTTCTACACTTGCAGAAGCCTTACAAGCATCACGATACCCGATAGTGTCACGAGCATCGGCGATTATGCTTTCTACGATTGCTGGTGCCTTACAAGCATCACAATCGGCAATGGTGTAACGAGCATCGGCGAGCAAACTTTCTATGGTTGCTCTAAACTTACAAGCATTACGATACCCGATGGCGTCACGAGCATTGGCAATGAGGCTTTCTACAATTGCAGTAGCCTTACAAGTATCACAATTGGCAATGGTGTC
>JAZSFM010000009.1:0-3246 GCA_045532215.1 Eubacteriales bacterium
ATCTCTTCCTGCGCAAAATCTCGGAACGGTTTTAGGCTTCGATCACATCAGCCGTACCGTATGCCAACTGCTCGGCGTAAAGTGAGGAAGATTATGGATAAGAATTTATTGATAGAAAAAGCAACCGAGGCAAGAGCGAAAAGCTACTGCCCCTACTCCGGTTTTGCCGTTGGCGCGGCTTTGCTCTGCTCCGACGGTGAGATCTATACCGGCGCAAATATAGAGGTTTCCGCCCATACTCCCACTATGTGTGCCGAGCGCGTAGCCTTTGCGCGCGCCGTCCACGAGGGAAAAAGAGACTTCACCGCAATTGCCGTAGTCGGAGGCCCTCGTGAAGAAAAAGTGGAATTTTTCTGTCCTCCTTGTGGCGTATGCCGTCAGGTAATGAGCGAGTTTTGTAAAGAAGACTTTACAATTATCCTGTCGGACGGCAAGGAATCAAAGACTATGACCCTTGACGAGCTGTTACCTTGCAGATTCGGACTTTAAGTCTTCACATCTAACGGAAAGGAAAGACCTTGCAATATGTTTGAAGCAATACACGACCTTATAAAAAGCTATCCCCGCATTATAATCCACCGTCACAAAAACCCCGACGGTGATGCGCTCGGCAGCCAGCTCGGTCTTGCAGGCATCCTCAAGGAAAACTTCCTCGAAAAGGAGATTCTTTGTGTGGGTGACACCTCGGCTCGCTACGCTTTTATGGGTTACACACCTGATGAAGTGAGCGACGACCTTTACACGGGCGCGCTTGCCATCATTTTGGATACCTCCTCCTCAACTCTCATCAGCGACGAGCGTTACAAGTTGGCGGACAAGACCATTCGCATGGATCACCACATCTTTTGCGAGGAGATTGCCGATATCGAGGTAACCGACACATCCTATGAGAGCTGCTGTGGTCTTGTTACCGCATTTGCTATGGAGTGTGGGCTCAGTGTTCCCTCTCTTGCAGCAAAAGCGCTCTACACGGGTATGATTACCGACTCGGGACGCTTCCGTTATGACTCTGTTACTCCTCAAACCTTCCGCTGTGCGGCATTTTTGATGGAGCAAGACTTCCGCACCGATGATATTTATCGCAATCTCTATGCCGATGATTTTTCTTTTATTCAACTGCGTGCGCGTTACGTGCTAAAAATTCAGTTGACCGATTGCAACGTGGCGTACATCTACACCACCAAAGAGGAAGCCGCATCCTACGGTGCGGACAACTTTACTCTCTCGCGCGGAATGGTCAACGTAATGGGCGAGATTCGCGGCATTGATATTTGGGTCAACTTTACCGAGACCGACGAGGGCGTGCTTTGCGAAATTCGCTCGAGTATGCACAACATTAACCCCGTTGCCAAAAAGTACGGCGGTGGCGGACACGCCAAAGCAAGCGGTGCAACCCTCAAAGATCGTGACGAAGCGATGGCTCTCTTGGCAGATTTGAAAGAGATTGGAGGCAGCAACCAATGAACATCGAAAATATGAGACGCATCCTTGACAAAATCAAGGAATATGACCGCATCATCATCTTTCGCCACAAGCGTCCCGACGGAGACGCTGTTGGCTCGACCAAGGGTTTGCGCGAGATCTTGCGCCTGACCTACCCCGAAAAGGAAGTTCTGCTCCTCAATGCCGACTACTCGGACTACGTTGCCTTTCTTGGTGACGAGGATGCTCCCGTGGATGATGATTACTATGCAACCGCTCTCGGCATTGTTATCGATACCGCAACCAGCGACCGCATCTCCAACCCCAAGTACGCGCTCTGCCGCGAGGTCGTGCGCATCGACCACCACATAGACAACAACCCTTACACCGAAATTTCTTGGGTGGAAGAAGAAAAATCTTCTTCCTGCGAAATGATTGCAGAGTTCTATTACACCTTCCGCGACGAGCTCACAATCAGTAAAGAGGCGGCTACCTATATCTACACCGGTATGGTGCCCGACTCGGGGCGCTTCCGTTTTCGCTCCGTTTCCGGAGACACCCTGCGCTATGCAGGTATGCTGCTCGATCAAGGCGTGGACGTTGACCACATCTATGCGCACCTGTATATGAAAGATTACAAAAATCTTCGTTTTCACGGATACGTACTGAGCAAAATCAAAATGACCGAAAACGGCGTGGCATACCTCTATGTCGACCACAAAATGCAGGAAAAGTTCGGGCTCTCGATGGAAGAAGCCAGCGCATCCGTCTCCTTTATGGACTCCATCAAAGATAGTCTGATTTGGATTGCCTTTATTGAGGGACCGGACGACGAAATTCGCGTACGTCTGCGCTCACGCTTTGTCACCTGCAACGAGCTTGCCGAAAAATGGGGCGGCGGCGGACACGACTGTGCCGCAGGTGCAACCCTGCACAACAAGCGCGACGTAAAAACGCTGTTGGCACAAGCAGACCAAAGATTGAAAGATTACAAAGAAAACAACGAGGGATGGTTATGAGAATACTGATTACCAATGATGACGGCATTGCCGCTCCCGCACTGCCCCACCTTGTGGAGTGGGCAAAAGGGCTCGGTGAGGTGACCGTGGTGGCTCCCAAAATTGAGCAAAGCGGCAAGAGTCAAGCCATTGACTTCTTCCGCGAGGTGGAAATCAAGCGTACCCCCCGCCTTGGCGACGTTGAAGCGTGGGCAATGGACTCCACCCCTGCCGATTGCGTTCGTTTTGGCATCACAGGACTCAAAAAGGAATATGACCTCGTCATCTCGGGCATCAACCGCGGCTACAATCTCGGTCACGACATCGCCTACTCGGGCACCGTTGGCGCCATTTTTGAGGCGGCACGTCTGGGTGTTCCTGCAATCGCTTTCTCGATGAATTATGAAGCCAAAGCTGAAGACGTAATCGACCAACTCGACAGCATTCTTGATTTTATGAACGAGAACGGACTTTGGGACTGCGGATCACTTTACAACGTCAATTTGGCAAACAATCCCGAGGGTATTTGCATCACCCGTCAGGGCGGAATGTTCTACTCCGACGCGTTTGAGAAGCGCGAGGGAGACTATTACATCCAAGTGGGAGATCCCATCCGCAACGAAACCCTCGACCTCACCGTTGACACCGACGCCATTTGGGCGGGCTACACCACCATCACTCCTCTCACCGCGGATCGCACCGATAAAGAGACGTTTGAGAGGTTGATGGGGAGATAAGCGGTTTATTCGCATAACAAAAAGTTCGGCAGAGGTATTGCGCCTCTGCCGTCTTTGTGTTATAATAAAGTTAGAGGTGATGAAATTGG
>JAZSFM010000027.1:0-12401 GCA_045532215.1 Eubacteriales bacterium
GTTAGCGGTAGCAAAAGCAAGTCTTTATGACTTGCGTCGACTGTCTATTGGTGCACTAACGAATTTATTTTTGATTTTTTGTGCGAGTGCTTTTTGGAGGGGGTGCGGGGGAACGCTTTTTCGCGAAAAAGGTTCCCCCGCAAATCCTTCCTAATGTACCTCTATCGGTCTCGAAACCAACGTGCGATCCATAACGGCGCGCATGCGGGAGAGGGCAAAGGCGTAGTAGTCTTCAAGGGGCATAGCGGCGTAACGGTCATGGGTGTGCCACTGCGGGGGATTGCCGCGCGTGAGCTCGCACATCAGGACTCCCTCGTAGGAGGTGGCATCGATGCGATCCATTACGTGTGCCCAATCTACAAGACCGTCACCCATCGTCAGGTGGAAATCGTTTTCCCAAGTGCGGGTGGGATCATAAACGCCAAAGTTATCGTTAAAGTGCGTGTGGCAGAGCTTTTCACCGTAGAGAGCCATCATATCCTTGCCACCGTTGTAGCAAAGCTCGTGGCCGGTGTCGAGGCAAAAGCCGCAGGCAGGAGAGTCCCAAAAGGCCTCCATCAGGGCGGCAAGGTATTCCTCGCCCTCAACGTTCTCAAAGCCGAGGCGCACACCAAGACGGTCGGCAACCTCAACCACGCGAGCGTAGTTCTCAATGCCTATGCGCGTGGGATCGTGATCCTCAAACCCGATAAAGGGGTGAATGACCATAACGGGGATGTGATTGTCGTGGCAGTCTTTTACGCAGTCGATCAGCTCGGCGGCAACTTCTTTTCCCTTGTCACCGTTTTCCCATAGGTATCTGACCTCATAGAAAGGGGAGTGAATGGACTGATAAATGAGACCAAGACGGTCGGCCTCGCGCGCCCATTCGGTGGTCTTTGTCTTGTCCCAACCAGTAAAAAAGGCGCCCCAGCCAACACGCTTTAGCATTTGCAGTTGCTCGGGCACGGTGTAAGGCGCGCCACCCAGAATATTGATGCCGGGAATGTATTTCTTTTGCATAGTCATTTCCTCCCACAAAATGGTAAAGTAGGCATACTATCTGTTTATATCATACCATTTTTGAATGGAAAAAGCAAGAGTTTTTCGCGTTTTCTTTGCTTGTGGACGAAAATTTTATCAAAGGTCTTGTAAAAATTCGCGGTATATGATAGAATAGTAGGGAAGAAAACTCAAGCAAACAAAGGAAGAAGTATATGAAAATTGGATTTGTATCGCTCGGTTGTCCCAAAAATCAACTTGACACCGAGGTGATGCTGCACGAAATATTGCAGACGGGCTATGAGATCACCCCCGAGGACATCGAGGCGGACGTGATCATCGTCAATACCTGCGCGTTTATTGAGAGCGCAAAGCAAGAGGCGATTGATAACATTTTGGACGTTGCATGGCTGAAAAAACATCGCAAGCTCAAGGCGATCATCGTAACGGGGTGCTTGGCAGAACGCTACGGTGAGGAGATTTTCCGTGAGCTCCCCGAGGTGGATGCCGTGCTTGGCGTTGGCAGTATTCACAACATCGTTGAGGCGATTGAAGCAGTCACTACAAAAAAGAAAAAAGGTTCCAAGCAAAAGTATTTCTCGCACGAGGATAAGGACACCGTTCGCTTGGGTGGCGAGCGTGTACTGACCACGCCCGAGTATGCCGCATACATCAAAATTGCAGAGGGATGCGACAACCGTTGCGCGTATTGCGCCATTCCGTCCATTCGCGGCAAGTTCCGTTCTCGCCCGATGGAAGACCTTATCGAAGAAGCCAAGCAGCTCGAAGCCCTTGGTGTGCGCGAACTGACCGTTGTAGCGCAGGACATCACGCGCTACGGCCTTGACCTTTACGGCAAGTATTCTTTGGCAGAACTGTTGCACCGCATTACCGAGGAGACGAGCATCCCGTGGATTCGTCTGCTTTACTGCTACCCCGACAAGATTACCGACGAGCTGATTGCAGAGATGCGCGACAATCCGCGCATCCTCAAATACATCGATCTGCCCCTACAACACATCAGTGACCATATGCTCTCGGCTATGAACCGCCACGGCGACAGCAAAACCGTGCGCGAGGTGGTTGCAAAGCTTCGCCGCGAGATCCCCGACATTGTCATTCGTACCACCTTTATCGTTGGCTTCCCGGGTGAGACCGAGGAAGATTTCTGCGAACTTTGCGAATTCGTCAAAGAGGCAAAATTCGACCACGCAGGCGTGTTTACCTACTCCCGTGAAGAAGATACCCCTGCATACGATTTCCCCGATCAAATTGACGAACAGGTTAAGCAAGATAGAATGGACATCCTGATGCGTATGCAAATGGATATTAACGAAGAGCTTAACAAAGAGAAAATCGGCACCGTTGTTGACGTTCTGTGCGAGGATTTTGACCCTGTTGCCGAGGTGCATTTTGGACGTAGCTCTGCCGATGCCCCCGAAATTGACGGCAAGGTCTACTTCCGCAGTGAAGAAAGAATTGCCCCCGGCTCGTTCGTGCGTGTTAAGGTGCGTGAGGTAGTGGAATACGACCTGTACGGTCATATCGTTACAAGAAAGTGAGGAGACGCAAATGAAAATGAATTTACCCAACAAGCTCAGCGTTATTCGTCTTTGCATGGTGCCCGTATTTGTTGTCATTATGATGGCATCGGATGCTCTGTGGGCAAATATTGTGGGCTGTGCACTCTTTGGCTTGGCTGCTTTCACCGATATGCTTGATGGCAAAATTGCGCGCAAGTATAACCTTGTTACCGACTTTGGCAAGTTCCTGGATCCTTTGGCAGATAAGTTTATGGTTATCGGTGCGCTGCTCGTTATCCTTTACAAGGTGATGGGCGACGGTGACATTAACGGTGTTTTCACCACCATTTTCTTCTGGACGGTGATGATCGTCATCTTCCGCGAGCTCGCGGTCACGTCCATTCGTTTGGTGGTTTCGGGCTCGGCAGGCATCGTAGTTGCCGCCAATATGCTGGGCAAAATCAAGACCTGCGTGCAAATTGCTTGTGTAATCATCTGCATCCTCGAGCGTGCCATTTATGCCGCTCTGCCCGATGCTCCCGTGTTTGCAGAATATTTGCCTGCATCCCTCGTTCTTTCCGTCTTGATGCTTGTGTTCACCTTGTGGTCGGGCATCAACTATATCGCTTCTTATTGGAAGTATATGGATCCGGAAAAATAAGGAAAAAGTATATGAAAAAAATCTTATGTTTATTATTTTGCATCATTGGATGCTTGTTTATGGCATTTTGGGGGATTACGTATATTGTGCTTTATAATAGCAATCAAATTCCCGATTTTATTACTCCAATGATGTGGATAAATGCAATTATTGTTGTGGTAGCAATCGTTGTTGGCTTTGGCGTGATTCAAATTTCGATAGACCAATGGTTTTCAAATTCAGATGGTGATATAATGACTATGAAGGATAGAATTTTGATAGCGATTGTGCTTTGTATTACTGCTATTTGCGGTGGAATATTTGTTCTCACTATCGTAAACAATAATATTAGCAGTACTCCAATTGGAATTTTTGATAATACAAAATTGGATATACTGATGTGTGTGTTAGCCAATACATACGTTGCTTATGCCTATTATCAACATTTTTGTGTTGCGACAAAACAAAACTAAATTATATGAAGCTAAAACCGCACCGTCAATGCAGACGGTGCGGTTTTTTTCTTAGCAACGAGTGAAGAATGAATCGCTCCTGCGATAAAATGACAAATTTCCTTGTAGGGACCGACGTCCTCGGCGGTCCAAAAAGAAACAAATTTTTGATTGTTAAAAAATAGGGGTGTAATGAAACAACACGCCGCAACATTTTGCATAGATTTTTAAAATGGACCGTCGAGGACGCCGGTCCCTACAAGTAAAATGAAACCTCAAACACACATAGCTACCTTTTAGAATTTGTTATTTTTTTGTATAATCTTGTCACTCCTTGACATACTACTTAATAGTATTCTGCAAGGAGGAAAAAAGAATGGATAAACAAATGCAAAAGATAGTGGCAATCGTGGCAGGATCTATGGCAGGCGTCGCTCTTTTGGGAGGCGCGTTTTATATGATTTGGAATAGCAAGCAGGCAAAAGCCATGCGCGCTGTTCACCGCACCAATATGATTTTGAAGCGTGTGGGTAACGTGCTCTGCAAAATCGCTGCCGCTGATGAGACGTGTATGTGACGGATTGAAATCAAAAGCCTCCCTTGTGCAAAGGGAGGTGGGGCGCGGGGCGCGACGGGGGGATTGTAAAAAGTTAGTTTGGCTGCAAGACAATCCCTCAGTCAGCCTTTCGGCTGACGGCTCCCTTTACACAAGGGAGCCTTTCCATAATGCTTTGACGAAGTTTGAAAACTCAATTTTTTAATAAAATTGAGCATGTTTGTTTAGAAAGAAACAGAGGAAGCCGTTGGCTTCCTCTGCATTTTTCATTAAATGACTCTTACTCTGTTGATTCCATCAACCGCCGAGATGCGTGCGATGGCATCGTCGGAGGGGGTAGAGGAAACGTCAAGAATTGTGTAAGCGTTCTCGCCCTTGGATTTGTTGGTCATGTTTTCAATGTTGAGTCCTTCATCGGCAACTGCCGCGGTGATTTTTGTCAGGATAGAGGGGACGTTCTGGTGTAGAACGCAAATACGAGCAACAGCGGAGCGAGGCATTTCGACGTTGGGGTAGTTGACGCTGTTTTTGATGTTACCATTCTTGAGGTAATCGTCAAGCTCGCGAGCTGCCATCACTGCACAGTTGTCCTCAGACTCCTCGGTGGAAGCACCCAAGTGAGGGATCGCTACCACGCCGGGGGTGTTGATAACTTCCTCGGTGGGGAAGTCGGTTACGTATGCCGAGACCTTACCCTCGGCAAGAGCGGCTTTCAGTTCCCCTGCATTGACAAGATCAGCGCGAGAGAGGTTGATGATCTTAACACCGTTCTTCATTTTTGCAATGCTCTCGGCGCAAATCATATTCTTGGTGTCTTTGGTTGCGGGAACGTGCAGAGTGATATAATCGGATTTTTCAAATACCTCGTCATAGGTAGCCGCACGGCTGACGCGGTGGTTGAGGTTCCAAGCACCTTCGATAGAAAGGAAGGGGTCACAACCGATAACGTTCATGCCAAGGTGAATCGCGGTGTTTGCAATCTTGCCGCCAATCGCGCCAAGACCGATAACGCCAAGCGTTTTGCCCATCAGCTCGGTGCCTGCAAATTTGGATTTGCCTTTTTCTACTTGCTTTGCTACGTCCTCGGTCAGGGTATTTGCCCAAGCAATACCACCAACAACGTCACGGGCAGCCAAAAGGAGAGCACAAATTGCCAACTCCTTAACACCGTTTGCATTTGCACCGGGAGTGTTGAAAACAACGATACCGTTCTCGGAGCAACGCTCGATCGGAATGTTGTTTACACCTGCGCCGGCTCTTGCGATTGCCTTGAGAGAGGGAGCAAACTCCATCTCGTGCATCACAGCAGAGCGCACCATAATACCGTCGGGATTTTCGATATTTTCGCCTACGTTGTAGCTATCATCGAGTTGATTGAGGCCTACAGCGGCTATTTTATTTAACAGTTGAATATTCATAACAGTTTCCCTTTCTTGGGGTGAGATTTTTTATGCCTTTGGATTGTTAGCGGCAAATTCCTTCATGAAAGCGATCAGCGCTTCAACGCCTGCATAGGGCATTGCATTGTAAATCGACGCGCGCATACCACCAACCGAACGGTGGCCTTTGAGGTTCTTCAGTCCTGCCTTTGCGGCCTCGCTTGCGAACTTCTTGTCAAGATCAGCATCGCCGGTAACAAAGGTAACGTTCATCAAAGAACGGCTATCCTTCTTAACGGGAGCAATGTAGTAATCTTGGCTGTCAAGATAATTGTAAAGCAGATTTGCCTTTGCTACGTTCATCTCTTGCATCTTTTCAAGGCCGCCCAGCCCCAGGATCCACTCGTAAACAAGCTTTGCAATATAGATGGGGTAGCAGGGAGGCGTGTTGTACATAGAGTCATTCTCTGCCATGGTCTTCCACTCGAGCATGGTGGGCATATCATCTTCTGCATAATTCAAAAGATCCTCGCGAACGATAACAAGCGTCATACCTGCGGGAGCCATATTCTTTTGTGCGCCTGCGTAAATAACACCAAACTTGGAGACGTCGATGGGCTCAGAAATGATGCAGGAAGAAAGGTCGGCAACCAACGGAATGTCGCCCGTATCCGGAATGTAGCCGTATTTGGTGCCGTAAATGGTGTTGTTGAAGCAAATGTGCAGATAAGCCGCATCGGGGCGGATCATATCGCGGGTGATGGTGGGAACGTGGTCAAAGTTATCGTCCTTTGTGGTGGCGATGCACTTGACATCATAGCCCATCTTTTGCGCTTCTTTGAACGCCTTGCCCGAGAACTGACCGGAAACAGCGTAGTCTGCCTTGCCGGTTCTTTTAATCAGGTTCATGGGAACTGCCGAGAACTGCGTGGATGCACCGCCTTGCAGGAAGAGCACCTTGTAGTTGTCGGGAATGTTCATCAGCTTGCGCAAGAGCGCCTCAGCATCCTTGATAATTGCTTCATAGTCCGGAGATCGGTGAGACATCTCCATAACTGACATACCTGAAGTACCGTAGCAGACCAACTCTTGCGCTGCTTTTTCAAGTACGGGAAGGGGAAGCATGGAAGGGCCTGCCGAAAAATTGTACACTCTGTTCATAATTTTATCCTCCGGAAAACAGTTTGTTGTTGCTCCTGTATATTTGTATACAAAAGTAAAACTTATCAATAATTATATTACATTCTATAGTATTTGTCAAGTACTTTGCGCAAATTTTTTTTGCTCTATTTTTGTCACCGAATAAATAGTTGACTTTTTTGACAAAATATGCTATAATAAAAGGAAAGAGTTTGATTTTTTGAGGGAATTATGAAGTTAGTAAAAAAAGAAATATGGAATCAAGCCCGCAACATTCTTTTGGCGGTTGCAGGAACCTTGATAGTGGCGTTTGGAACCTCTGTTTTTTTACTGCCGTTTAATCTGGTTGCAGGCGGAATGTCGGGGCTTGCCATTGTAATTGATGCGCTCATTCCCGCAGAGTTCATCACGGTGGATATGATTATTGCCGTGCTAACGTGGTCTTTGTTTTTGGTCGGTCTTTTGCTTTTTGGTAAAGGATTTGCGGCAAAAACTTTAATTTCTGCTATTGTCTACCCCATAGGCACTTCGCTTTTTTTGAAGCTGGTCGATCCCAATGTTTTGGATGGCCTGTTTTGCTTGACGGCGAGTGAGTACACCGAACTCCCTTTGATTCTTTCGGCAACCGTGGGAGGTGCCTTGGTTGGCGCAGGATGCGCCATCACCTTTTTCAGCGGCGGTTCCACGGGTGGCACCGATATCATTGCGTTTGTTCTTTGTAAAATATTCAAACGCTTAAAAAGCTCAACGGCTATGTTTTTAACCGACGTAACCATTGTTTTGCTTGGTGTGTTTTTAACACGGGATCTGGTTGTTTCGTTGCTTGGCGTTGTGGCGGCTATGCTGATTGCAATTGTGATTGATAAAATCTTCTTGGGCGGTACTTCTGCATTCGTAGCACAGATCGTTACCGATTACGGTGAAGAGGTTAATCGTGCAATCATTGAGCAGGCAGGCAGAACCACAACGATTTTTGAAGTAAAGGGCGGGTATTCCGGCAAGAATAAACAAATGCTTACGATCACTTTCAGTATGCGACATTACACGCTTTTGATGGATATCGTTCGCAGTGTTGATCCTGCGGCATTTGTCACCATTTGGCGCGCCCACGAAATTAGAGGCGAGGGCTGGACAAAATAATACAAACAAAATAAACAATACCGCGTTAGATTTTGTAATCTAACGCGGTATTGTTTATGGTGCAGAATTGCTGTTTTCATTATTTTTTATTGTTTTCAATGACGAGATCAACATTCTGCGTATAGCACCACAATCATTTTGAATTGATTTGTAGACCTTTTCATCAAGGCATTCGGTTTCAAACAAAAGTTCAAGCCAATATTCTGTCTCATAACATTCTTTTTGTGCTATTTCGAGTTTAGATATAAAATCTTTTTTGCTCTGTGCGTATTGTGCTTCATGAATATTGGCACCGATGGAAGTAGCTGAACGCAAGAGTTGATTGATTAAAACTGTCTCTTTGTGCTCCGCTTTCATATTGCGACACAAAAATACAATGCTTTTAGCAAAATTTTTGGCTCTTTCTCTTAAAATGCTATTAGACATAATAGCACCTCTGCTTTTATTTGATACGACAATTCATCAAGTGGTATTCCGACTACGTCGGAGTGATATTATTGCTTGCGCAACAGTGATATTAAAGCCATTGGCTTTAGTGGTATTTTATTCGCCTCGTCCAAAATTCGCAAAGCGAATACCACTCGGCGTAAGCCGAATACCATTGCAACGCAATATCACTCGCCAAAGGCGAATAAAACTGCCCAACATCCTTAAAAAGGAGGTTGGGCAATCTTTAATTAGCTCAACTTTGCCTGGTTGATCTTAATGCCAGGGCCCATAGTAGAAGCGATTACGCAACTCTTGATATACTGACCCTTTGCAGCTGCGGGCTTTGCCTTGATGATAGCGCCGAGCAGTGCATCGAAGTTTTCCTTGAGCTTTTCAGCGCCGAAGGATGCCTTGCCGATGGGGCAGTGGATGATGTTGGTCTTGTCCAGACGGTACTCAATTCTACCGGCCTTTGCTTCGGTAACTGCCTTTGCAACGTCGGGAGTAACGGTACCTGCCTTGGGAGAAGGCATAAGTCCCTTAGGACCGAGAACCTTACCGAGACGACCGATAACAGCCATCATATCGGGAGAAGCGATAACAACGTCGAAATCAAACCAGTTTTCCTTGGTGATCTTTTCAACGTACTCTGCGCCGCCTGCGAATTCTGCGCCTGCGTCGAGTGCCTTTTGAACGTTGTCGCCTTTAGCGAAAACGAGAACGCGAACTTGCTTACCGGTGCCGTTGGGAAGAACGAGAGCGCCACGAACCTGTTGGTCTGCTTGACGGGAGTCAACACCCAGACGAACGTGAACTTCAACGGTCTCATCAAACTTTGCCTTAGAAGTTTGGCAAACAAGTGCCATAGCTTCTGCTACTTCATAAGCTTTGGTTTTTTCAATCAGCTTAGTGCTTTCAATATACTTTTTACCCATTTTTGCCATTGTTCAGTACCCCCTTAGTCCTCTACGGTAACGCCCATGGAGCGTGCGGTACCGGCGATCATGCTCATAGCTGCCTCGATGTTAGCCGCATTCAGGTCGGGCATCTTGGTCTCAGCAATCTTCTTAACTTGCTCTTTGGTGAGCTTTGCAACCTTGGTCTTGTTGGGGGCTGCGGAACCGGACTCGATGCCTGCTGCCTTCTTAATAAGAACGGGAGCGGGAGGAGTCTTTGTGATGAAAGTGAAGGAACGGTCTGCGTAAACAGTGATAACAACGGGAATGATAAGGCCGATGTCGTTCTTCGTTCTTTCGTTAAATTCCTTGGTGAAAACAGGGATAGCCACACCGTACTGACCGAGAGCGGGACCTACGGGGGGCTGAGGAGTTGCTTTACCTGCAGGGAGCTGCAGTTTGATATAACCTAAAACTTTCTTTGCCATAATAAATTACCTCCAAATGTGGTTTGTTGCGGAAGAATGTAATAAAGTAAAAATTTTCTTCCTCCCACGTGCAACGCCGTGCGTTGCCGAAAGCGTTTAGTTTGCCGTTGCCTTAACCTCGCTCGATTCGAGCTCAACGGGCATATCACGGCTTCCGCGCTTGATAAGCACGGTAATGTTTTTGAGATCCTCGGAAATTGCTTGAACGATTCCGCTGTAGCCCTCAAAGAGTCCGCTAACAACTTCAACAGTATCGCCAACCGCAAATGCGAGCTTAACTTGTTGTACCTGTTCAATATCCAGAGCAGCGACCTCCTCCTCCGTCAAGGGAGTGGGGCGAGATCCGGGACCTACAAATCCTGTCACGCCGGTAATGTTTCTTACTGCGTGCCAGCTTTCCTCGTTCATAATCATTTTGATATAAACATAGCAGGAGAAGATTTTGTTCTCCACTTCCTTTTCAACGTCACCGTTTTTTTCAATGACGATTTCGGTAGGAATGCTGATATCAAAGATCAGGTGACCGAGGCCACGGTTTTCGATGATTTTTTCAAGACTTGCTTTTACTTTGTTTTCGTATCCGGAATAAGTGTGTGCCACGTACCATCTCGGACCAACGTTCATTTCATTGATGTCACTCATTGCAATTCCTAATTAGAACAGACCACTGAGCTTTTTGATGAGCGCGATAAAGCCCTCATACAAGCCAAGGTCCAACAGGCAAATTACCAATGCGCATGCAGCCAGCATACCGAGAACGATCAAAGAGCTCTTCTTTGTTTCTTTCCAAGAGAGCCAAGAAACCTTCTTGAACTCGCTCTTGTAAACGCGCAGACCCTTGGAAATCTTCTCGGGGCGTTTGATCAGCAGCACTGCAACACCGATTACAATCACACCACCCAAAACAGCCCACGGGATGATTTGAACGAGGTCGTTGGTTTCGGTAGCATGGTCATGACCTTCGTGGTCATCTGCAAATACAGGCAACGCAAAGAGGGAAACCATCATCAGAACAACGCAAATAAGTGCGAGAGTTCTGTTCAACAGATTTTTCATATTCATTGATTCCTTTCTTAACCCAAATTACTTGGTCTCTTTGTGCATTGTGTGCTTGCGGCAGAACTTGCAGAATTTTTTGAGCTCCAGTCTGTCGGGGTCATTTTTCTTGTTCTTTTTCGTATCATAATTTCTTTGCTTGCATTCTGTGCAGGCCAAAGTAATTCTGATTCTTGCCTCATTTTTAGCAGCCATTTAGCGGCACCTCCCATATAAAAATTTATTTGACGTCCACAGAGGAACGTCTGTGTACCTCCCTCTGATAAGGAGACGGTCAAACCCGTTTGGGTGGCACGATGACCGCCGAATTGCACGAAAAAATGCGCACAACAAAAAAGCCCTTAGGCAGAGGTACGGACATTATATCACAAACGTCCCCTCTTGTCAAGGGCTTTTTCACATTTTTTTGTATTTTTTTGAAAGTTTTTCGAAAATTTTCAACCTTATATATATACGCGTGCGTAAGGAATGCAAAATCACATTAGTCCCATCAACCAAATCACGCCAAGAGCGGTCAGAGTGACCAAGGTATCAATGGTAACGCCGTAGAACATCGGGGCAAGTCCTGCTTTTTTGAAATCGGTGATGCTCGTTCCAAGACCGATCGCCGCCAAAGCGGATACCATTAAGAATTTGCTTGCGGTTTTCATCACGCCAGAAACCGTTGCAGGAATCCAACCGATGCTGTTGATAATGGCAAGCGCCAAAAATCCGCAAATGAACCAAGGAATGATCTTAACGATGTTCACTTTTTTGCCCTCGCCACCGGCTGTTTGCAGCTCCTTTTGCTTCATACGTGTGCCAACAAACGCAAATACGAGAACGGTGGGAATGATCGCAATGGTACGGGTAAGCTTTACCATGGTGGCAAAGTCGCCTGCAATTTCAGAGAACGCATATCCCGAAGCGACCACGCTTGCGGTGTCGTTGACAGACGTTCCCGCCCAAATGCCGTAGGCGATGTCGCTCATTCCAAGCGCCTTGCCCATCAAGGGGTAGAGTGCGATCATGACCATATCAAAAAGGAAGGTAGAGGACATTGCAAAGGCAATATCCTTGTCGTCGGCGTCAATTACGGGAGCGATAGCCGCTACTGCCGAGCCGCCGCAAATGCCTGTTCCTGCAGAGATCAGATTGCCGAGTTTCCAATTGAGTTTGAAGATCTTGCGCACAAAATAGCCGCCGCCAAAGCACATGGCAAAGGTAAAGATCATTACAAAAAAGGTCATCTTGCCAACCGACATGATGGTGCCGACCGAAAGGGAAGCGCCTAACAGAATGATGGCCAACTTCAAAATCTTTTTGGATACAAATTTAAGCGCGGGTTTGATCCACGTAGGATGGAAAAAGCTATTGATGATGGTTCCCATAAATAGGGCGATAATGGAAGCACCTAAAAGTCCACCGGGAATGAGATGTTCCAAGAGAACCGAAATTCCCGCAACACTCGCGCAAATGGCAACGCCAAGCGCGAACAGTGCGCGTTCCTTTGTTTTGGTATTCATAAAGACCTCCAAGGATGTATTTTGTCGAAGGGTATTATAACATAGGAGAGGGGGATTGTCAAGGTGTAAACAATTATTTTAGTTCGATAAATTGGAATTTGTAATGCTGTTAAGCGCAGTTATCTACCTAATAGTTGTTCGAGTGCGGGAGTTATCGTATTTGTAAGCACCTCGTATCCTGCGGATGTTAAGTGACCGCCATCGGTCGTATATTCT
>JAZSFM010000057.1:0-7110 GCA_045532215.1 Eubacteriales bacterium
CACCTCGGGAGTAGTCTCCTCCGGAGTTGTTTCCTCAGGTGTGGTTACTTCGGGAGTAGTTTCCTCGGGAGTAGTCTCTTCGGGAGTGTTTTCCTCAGGAGTAGTCACCTCGGGAGTAGTCTCCTCCGGAGTTGTTTCCTCAGGTGTGGTTACTTCGGGAGTAGTCTCTTCGGGAGTGTTTTCTTCGGGTGTGGTTTCCGCGGGCGTTGTTTCTTGTCCCGGCAAAAACGGTATGTTACAAGAAGACAATACGCACGCGAGTGCAAGGATGAGTGCGATGACAGATACAATCTTTTTCATTGTTCTTCCCTCTTTCCGTATTTTTCGAGGTTTGCGCCTCGGGTATAGGGTCAGTATAGCACACTTTTTGTCTTTTGTAAAGAGAATAGCCCGATATTCTGCATATTCTTTCCATAAAAATACAAAAAAGGTCTTGTAAAAGCGAGTTGGGTTTGCTATAATATATAATGGAATGTTATGGCGGTGTGACACCGCTTATCCGCTATCTATCTCCGCCCGCCCATTCGCGAGCTTGGAACAGAAAGGAACTTTGAAACTATGAGCGAAAAATTCTATTTGACAACAGCCATTGCCTATGCATCTCGCAAGCCCCACTTTGGCAACACCTATGAGGCAATTATGTCCGACGCAGTCGCGCGCTATCAGCGCATGTGCGGCAAGGACGTATTCTTCTGCACGGGTACCGACGAGCACGGTCAAAAAATTGAAGACCTTGCAAAAGATGCAGGCATTACACCCAAGGCATACGTTGACGGCGTAGCAGGTGAAATTCGCAAACTGTGGGATGAAATGAACGTCAGCTACGATTACTTCATTCGCACCACCGACGATTATCACGAAGCCGCTGTTCAAAAGATTTTCAAGCGCTTTTATGAACAAGGCGATATTTACAAAGATATATATGAAGGTTGGTACTGCACTCCTTGCGAGTCCTTCTTCACTGAAACACAAGTAGAAGACGGCAAGTGTCCCGACTGCGGCAGACCTGTCCATATGGCAAGCGAAGAAGCTTACAAGTTCAGAATGAGCAAGTATGCCGACCGTTTGATGAAGCACATCGAGGATAACCCCGATTTCATTCAGCCCGAGCTTCGCAAAAAGGAAATGGTCAACAACTTCCTCAAGGCAGGGCTTCAGGATCTTTGCGTTTCCCGTACTTCTTTCAAGTGGGGCGTTCCAGTTGACTTTGACGACAAGCACGTTGTTTACGTTTGGCTGGACGCGCTGACCAACTATATCACCGCCATCGGTTTTGACCCCGACAAGAGCTTTGATGAGCAGAGCGAGCACTTCAAAAAGTATTGGCCTGCTGACGTACACGTTATCGGTAAGGATATTCTGCGCTTCCACACCATCTATTGGCCCATCTTCCTCATGGCGCTTGATATGCCCCTCCCGAAGCAGGTATTCGGTCATCCTTGGTTCAACTTTGGTATGGACAAGATGTCCAAATCCAAGGGCAACGTCATTTATGCCGACAAGCTTGCCGAGCACTTTGGTGTGGACGGCGTTCGCTACTATGCCCTCTCCGAAATGCCTTTCGCGTCTGACGGATCTATCACCTACGAGTCGGTTATTAAGAGATACAATATGGACCTTGTCAACAACCTTGGCAACCTTGTTAAGCGCACGCTTGACATGGAAAAGAAGTATTTTGGCAAGGTAATCCCCGCTCCTACCGCTCCCGAGGCTCTTGATGATGAGCTCAAGGCCGCTTGCAAAAAAGCTTATGAAACGCTGACAACTTCGATGGACGATTACCACATTGCAGATGCACTTGAGGGACTGTTTGAGATGTTCAGCCGCGCCAACAAGTACATTGACGAGACTACTCCCTGGTCGCTTGCAAAGGACGAGGCACAAAAGGAGCGTCTTGGTACGGTTCTTTACAACTTGATGGAAACCATTCGTCAAGGTGCGGTAATGCTACTGCCCTTCATCCCCGCAACGGCTACCGAAATTTTGGACGAGCTCAACACCGACAAACGCGACTTTGCGTCGCTTGCCAACTTTGACGGCATGGTTGCAGGGGGCGAGGTATGCGACTCCAAGGTTCTGTTCGCTCGCGTAGACGAAGAAAAGAAGCTTGCCGAGTTTGAGGCAGAGCGTCAAGCGCTGATCGCTGCTACACAAAAGGCAGAAGAACCCAAACCCGAAAAGCCCGAGGGTTGTGCCCTGATTGGCATTGAGGACTTTATGAACGTAGAGCTCCGCACCGCAAAGATCATCGCTTGCGAGAAGGTTCCGAAGGCAAAGAAACTGCTCAAGCTCCAGGTAGACCTCGGTTACGAGCAACGCCAAGTTGTTTCGGGTATTGCAAAATTCTATGAGCCCGAAGTTCTCATTGGTAAAAAGATCATTCTTGTCGCCAATCTCAAACCCGCCGTTCTTTGCGGCATCGAGTCCAACGGTATGATCCTCGCCTCGGGTGAGGAGACCGTTCGCGTGGTATTCCTTAGCGACGATACCCCTCTTGGTGAGAGAGTGAGATAATTGAAAATAACTTTATGGAAACGTCAAATTCGTTTGGCGTTTCCTTTTTTTATAGATAGACATTATTTATATTGACAAGAGTAAGAAAAAATGGTATAATATATCTACATATGCCGACGGGCTAAAACGTGAAAGCGAGAGTTTATGAAAAACACTTTGAAAATCTCACTACTTATGTGCCTGATTTTGCTTGTTTGCTCACTGGCGTTCACTGCATGCAACTCCAACAACAATCCACAAGCAACATCAACTGGTGACAATCAGACCACCCCTGTAGTAACTCCAGAGGTAACTACTCCCGAAGTAACCACGCCTGAAGTAACCACTCCCGAAGTAACTACTCCTGAAGTAACCACTCCCGAAGTAACTACGCCTGAAGTAACCACTCCTGAAGTAACTACTCCTGATGTAACCACTCCCGAGGAAACTACTCCTGAAGTAACCATTCCCGAGGAGAATCCCCCTGTAACTCCCCCCGCACACGAGCATACCATCGTAATCGATCCTGCTGTTGATGCTACTTGTACAACCACAGGTCTTACCGAGGGTTCTCACTGCTCCGAGTGTAACGAAGTTATCGTTGCTCAAAATGTGATCTCCTCTCTCGGTCACAAATGGACTAACGCAACCTGCACCGCTCCCAAGACTTGCTCCGTATGTAAGGTAACCGAAGGTGCCAAAGCCGAACACACAATCAGTGACGCAGGCGCTTGCACCATTTGCGGCGAGAGTTTTATCCTTTCTGTTGATGAAGCCATTGAAATTGGTATGTCCTACGAAAAAGGTCAATACAGTAGCAAGTACTACTACGTAGTTCTGACCCTTGACCATCAGGTAAACGCTAACGGCTTTGCAAGATCCACCATTTCAACCGGTCTTTATTTTACTGTTAATGGCGGTTATCTGACCGGAAATGCGGAGGGAACCATCAAACTCGGTGATACCGTTATCTACAAGGCAAAACTCGGTGCTGCCAATTCCGCGCTGACCACAGGCGGAAAGGAGCCTCGCTTGTATGAGGTTGCTGCTTACACAATCAACAACGATCAGCATATCCACGTATATGGTGCAACTACTGTAATTGTTCCCGCTACCTGCGCCACAGAAGGAAAAGGCACTGTTTCTTGCTCTTGCGGTGACACCAAAGAGGTAGTCATTCCCACAAACAACTCCCACGTACTCAACGATGATTTGGCGTGCAGTGTTTGCGGAAAGTATGTTACCATTTCCATTGAGGAAGCCGTTGAAATCGGTATGTCCTATGAAAAGGGTAAATATAGCAGCCAATACTACTACATTCAACTCACTCTCGACGACCAAGTAAACCCCAATGGGTTTGCAAGAGCTTTCATCTCCGACGGTTTTTACTTCTCTGTTGCCGGCGGTTATCTTACCGGTGCCGCAGAGGGTTCCATTCAGCTTGGTGATACCGTTATCTTCAAAGCGAAGATCGGTGCCGTAAACTCCGCAGTTGCCGTCGGCGGCAAGGAGCCCCGTTTGTATGAGGTTGCCGCTTACAAAATTATAGCAAGCAAAAACATTAATGTTTCTACCACTTTGGATGAAAAATCCAACGTTGTTACCCATAACTCTACCTATGCAGATCTTACAGAGGTCAACAAAGCCCCCGCAGGTGTAACATTTGATCTCGGCTACCTTTACGTAAAGAAATCCGGACTTGCCGCTATTGAAAAGAGTGCTCTTGTTTGGAACACCTACGGCAAGTATAGCAACATTGCCTTTGATCTTTACGTTGACAAAATTTCTGATGTTGACGGCAGAGTCTACACCGAGTTGGAACTTCAACTTTCTGCAGGTGCTCGCTTTGTATCGGTTGTTGATGCCAACGGCAAGGAAGTTACCGTTATTTACAAAGAAAGCCCCTACGTTGTTCTGCAAAAGGGTCAATCTTATCACATCGTTGTAAACGTCAGTGATATAATCTACCCCACGTTCTATTTTGGATTGAACAACAAAACCTGCGAACTTTATCTGTATAACTTCTCTATTGAAAAATCCGAATACGAATACGTCATTGATAATGTAGAGCAAACCATCGTTTGCAAAAAAGATGGTGAAACATACGGCTATTTTGCATGGCCTACCGTTACCAAGATTGGCGGAACACGCTTGATGGCGGTTGCATCGGGTATGCGTAGCGCACACACCGGTATGGACGGCAAGCTTGTTTGCTGGTATTCTGAGGATGAAGGCAAAACTTGGAGCGAACCGCAGCTCTTGATGGATACGGTTCTTGACGACCGTGATGCAGGTGTTGTATATTGGAACGGCAAAATCATCGTTTCTTGGTTCTGCGCTTCTCAAGCATATTACAACCAAACAAGCATTGACGAAGCCCTTGATACCAAGCTGATGGGCGGTAACTACATCATCAGTGAAGACGGCGGCAAAACCTGGAGTGAAGTTTACGGCATGCCTGACGGTATGTTTACTCCCCACGGTCTGATTCTCAATCCCGATGGTGGTCTGACTTCTGTCGGTTACCTCAAGTATGACAAAATCAACAGACGTTGGGGTACAGGTATTGCGGTTAGAACCACAACCGGTGAAATGGACGAGAACGGCTTTATTTGGTCGGATGCGATCGTTATTGCCGATTCGGATACACAATACTCTTGGGATTTCCAAGAACCCTACGGCATTTACAATGATGACGGTGTTCTGATTGTTGTAATGCGTTCCAATAAGGGTCTGTATCAATGCGAATTGCAACCCGGTGCAACCAAGTTTAGCGATTGGCACCTGATTGCTTACGTACAAGAAACTCCCGCACACATGATGCAACACAGCTCCGGTGTTATGATCATGACCTACGGCTACCGCGGTATTTATATCGATCCCGTTACAGGCAATACTGTATCCTACACCGAAAGAAACAAGGATACCACCCTGGGTATTCGTGCACGTTTCAGCTACGACGGTGGCTTGACTTGGACACAGGAGATCATTCTTTCCTACGGTCTCAAGCCCGCCGGTGACAACACCTCCGACTGGGGTTATACCTCCTCTGTTGAACTTTCCGACGGTAGAATTTTGACACTGTTCTATCAAAGAACCTTGGGCGAAACAAAGGCATCTATCTACCAAATCATTTGGGAAGCACCTGTAGTTTCGAGCGGTGAGGTCACAATCACCTTTGTAGGCGGCAAAGATGGCGGCGACAAAAAGATTGCCACCGCTACGGGCAACGTTGGTGAGACGATCGTTCTCCCTGCTACCCCCACCTACCCGGGCTTCAAGTTTGATGGCTGGTACCTCGACTACGCATGCACAATTCCCTTCACAGCAACCACTTACAGCAAAGACCTGGTAATTTATGCAAAGTGGGCTCTTGATGAAAAACAAGCTCTCCCCGTAATGAGCTTTAACGTTAAGGTTACCCAAACATCCGAAATTTTGAGTAACCCGAGAGTCGACCTTGTTGTAAATACCATTCTCGAAAACAACCCATACGTATTTGGTGTACAAGAGGCGGATGACCTTTGGATGAGTAGATTAAAAGGCAAACTCGATCATCTGTATACCGCGGTTGGTAAAGGACGTGACGGCAACTCGGGCGAGCATAGCGCAATCTTCTACCGCACAGATATGTTTACCTGTATTACAAGCGGTACAAAGTGGCTCTCTGCTACTCCCGATACGGCAGGATCTAAATACTCCTACACCGAAGGCGGAACAACTTACACCGCTAATTACCCGCGTATTATGACCTACGTTGTCCTGCAACGCAAAAGCGATGGCGCAAAGTTCATTTACGTCAATGCCCACCTCGACAACAACGGTGACAATAGCGGTACAGTGGCAGAAAAGATCAGGGACGGACAGGTTAAGATTTTGCTTGCCGAAATTCAAAAGCTTTACAAAACGCACGGCAATTTGCCCATCATTGTAACCGGTGACTTCAACACGCAACCCGGAACCGCTTCCTACACAACTATGATTCAAAACGGATTTGCTGATTCCTCCAAGGTTGCAAAGCAAAGTGAAATCAAGCGCACCTTCAATGGCAACAGCGACTCCGGAAATGTAATTTTCGACTACGTTTTCGTTTCTTCCGATTTGGCAAACATTGTAAAAACCTATAAAGTTTGCCCCGAAAAGCGCGACGGAAAATGGATTTCCGACCACAACGCAATTATTGCTGACATTGTGATTCCCACTGTACAAACCAAATAATAAAATCCTATTTTGCGCGTTCTCCGTTACGGAGAACGCGCTTTTTTAATTGATTGAAAGTATTTTTGTCAAACCTCTTGACAAATACGAAAAGTTGTGCTACACTTTAGGTGTTTCATAACAACCGCATAAAATCGGGGGTGCTGCCAGAGGCGGCTGAGATGGCGTGAGCCGAACCCTTAAACCTGATACGGATAATGCCGGCGTAGGGAGATGTATATTTGTTTGGGGCTTTGTTTCTCCATTCAATAAATTGACCACACGGATGATTTCGTGCGGTCAATTTTTATTTAAGGAGGAAAAACATTATGAAACAAGTAAAACCCGTTCGCGCTCTGTGTGAGAGCGCAGTTCTGTTGGCTCTTGCCATTGTGCTGAGCTACATCCAATTTTTCAAGC
>JAZSFM010000150.1:0-3820 GCA_045532215.1 Eubacteriales bacterium
GCGGTTTAACGTGGGGGAACTTTTTGAAAAAAGTTCCCCACCACCCCTTCAAAAACTTCCTGACAATAATAGCGAAATGGAGTTGCAACTGTACGGATAGACAGTCGACGCGAGGGTAAACCTCGCTCTTGCTGCCGCGAACGGTCAGGCACCACCGAGACCCTGCCCGTTAAGAGAGTAGAATAGATACAAAAGTAGGGGCGACCATTGGTCGCCCGCTCTAAAACCCGAGAAATTATCACGGACGTGCAATGCACGCCCCTACCGTTAAAATTTCCAACCTATCTGTATGGGCGATCAAAAATCGCCCGTTTTTCTTGCAATTTCAATTATTTTGTGATATAATACCTTTGAAAATCAAAGCAAAACTATACTTTTTCACAACAAACACTTCGTGGAATTTTCTTTCAAATCTGCTATAATGAAAGTACAAAAGCGCTTTTGAATACTTTTTGGAGGACAAATTTATGTCTATTGGTTCTACCATTAAACGGTTGCGCCGTGAGCAGAATATCACGCAAGAACAGCTTGCCGAATATCTCGGCATCACCTCGCGCGCCATTTCGCAATGGGAGTGCGACAGAACCGCTCCCGATATTTCACAAATCCCCGCTCTCTGCCACATCTTTGATATTTCTTCCGATGTTCTGCTCGGTATTGACATTGAGAAGAGCAACGAGGAAATTAAAAAATATTTAATCGAAGCAAGAGATTTGGGCAATCAAGGAAAGGGGACAGAGCGTACTGCGCTCTTGCGTGAAGCAAACAAAAAATTCCCTCGTGACTACAAAATTATGGAACGCCTTGCCGACTCATTGGTTTGCGAATACTCGCGTAAAGGTATTAAAGACTATGACGAAGTGTTTGCTCTCTGTAATCGCATCCTTGCGGAGTGTACGGATAGTAATATTCGATACGAAGCGATTGATACGCTCGGGACTGCTTACGGATATGCAGGTAAAAAAGAAGAAATGCGAAAGCTTGCAGAGCAAATGCCACGTACCCATTTTTCATACGAAAACTTTATGCTATATCGTTGGGAAGGGGATGCCGATTTTGAAGAATTCCAAAAGTATATGGCTTTCTTGATTTGCGAACTCGGTCAAATGATCAATTTAGCGGTTGGTCAGCGTCACGATGACGGTGAGTTTATCTATCCCCTGGAAGAGCGCATTCGTTTGTGGAAAATGAAAGTTGCATTGATTGAATTACTTTTTCCGGATGGTGATTATCAAATCAACGCACAAAGTGCAGAAATCGCCTGTGGATTTTTGTGTGACGTCTATCTTACAAAGCGGAATTTTGAGGAAGCTTGGTATTGGATTGAAAAGGGTGCAGATTTTGCGATTCACATGGACACCTACGATTTTGAAGCTCCTCACACCTCTCCCATTCTTCGCGGATATGTAGGTGGCGGTTGGATTATGGAAGCCACGGGAAATCATTCTCAGTCCATGTTGGATTGGCTGACAACCGCCGATGAAGTTGCCCCCTTGCGCTCCGATGCACGCTATGATGCGCTTGTAGAACGCCTTGCAAAGGTTGCCAAAAAGCCGTAATTTTTCTACTCTTAATACACCTTAAATCCTTTCTTTGCTTTTGTGGGCGACCATTGGTCGCCCGTTTTTATGTATTGTAATCGTTCGTTTTTTGCGGGGCGTCGAGGACGTCGCCCCCTACGAGAGTTGTTTCGCATCGCATTGCGCGCGCTTTTTTTATTTTTCAAAATCAACAAAAACGCGTGACTCTTTTGACTTTTTGTAGGGGACGACGTCCTCGACGGTCCAAAAAGTAGGGTCGAAGAGATTGCTTGCAATCTCGTGGCGGCTTGCCACCTTCCATTAGGTCGTCCGCCTAAAAAACGAACAAATCTTCGCGGACGTGCAATGCACGCCCCTACCGCCAAAATTGTAATTTATCTTGTAGGGGCGGTTCACGAATCGCCCGCCAAACAACAACACCCCGTCCATCGGTTTGCGATGGATGGGGTGTTTGTATTCTTTTTGCTTTTTATTTTGCAAAAATACTGATGATAAATTGAACCAAGAATACCAATGTGGTAGAGGTTACCAAAATAGCAAGAGCCAGCGCAAGAATACGCGCGGGGGTAGATACGTTGGATGTATTGTTTTTCTTAGACATGATAGATATATCCTTTCAAAAATGATTTCTTACTTCAAAAGAACACCCGTTGAGGGAATCTTTATCTTTTTGAGCCCCTTTGCATCTTCGGGAATCTTTTTGGGGTCATTGGTAGCCGAAACTACCTTTACGCCTTTCTTCATACTCATTAGCGTAAGTCCGCCCGAGGTGCGTGTTGCCATAATGGGAATGAGCGAGGATTTGATGAGAATGGCGCGTCCATCGGAGGAGGTGATCATAATATCCATCGGGCTCTTTTCATAGAACGCCGCCACAACGGGGGAGTTCTTGGAGTAAGCCGAGGTGATCTTGCGGCGATTGCCCGTAATTTCGTAGTTGGCAACCGAGATGCGCACGCCCTTGCCGTTTTCAAATATGAGAACAATGTTCTCCTTGGCGGGGTATTTGTTTTGAATGTTCATCAAAATCGGCTTTTCATCGGCATCCATCTTCAACTTAACGGGCAGGTAGTCGCCCAGTGCCGATGCTTTGGTAGTGTCAAAGTCCTCTGCCTTTGCGCGGTAGAGCTGCTGACGGTTGGTCAAGAAGATAAAGTTATCGGTGTTTTGACCGTCCACCAGATAAAGCTGCTCGTCATCCTCTTTGAAGGATTGCTCATCGTTACCTTGGAGCGAGCGGAAGGTAATCTTTTTGAAATAGCCCTCGCGGCTGAGAACAAAGCGTGCGGGGTAGTTTTCAATGTGTTCTTCTTCCTTATACTCCTTAATAGCGCCTGCTGAAACGATTTGCGAGCGGCGGGGCTGACCGTATTTCTTTTTGACCTCGGTGAGCTGCCCAATGATGAGCGCCTTTTGCTTCAATTCGTCCTTCAGGACCTCTTCCATATCGGCAATCTCTTTTTGCAAGTCTTCAATCTCGGCCAAGCGGTTGATGATGTACTCGCGGTTGAGGTAGCGCAATTTGATCTCTGCGATAAAGTTTGCCTGAATCTCGTCAATATCAAAGCCCTTCATCAAGTTGGGAACAACCTGAGATTCTTTTTCAGTCTTGCGGATGATGCGAATGGCTTTGTCGATGTCAAGTAAAATTTTGCCAAGACCGAGTAAAAGATGGAGCTTGTCCTTCTTTTTCTTTAGGTCAAAGCGCAACTCGCGGCGCACGCATTGTAAGCGAAAGTTGATCCACTCGCGCAAAATTTCCTGCACGCCCATGGTGCGAGGGGTAGAGTCGATGAGAATATTGAAGTTGCAACGGAAGCTATCCTCAAGTGGGGTGAGCTTAAACAACTTTGCCATCAGCTTGTCCGGGTCGGTTCCGCGGCGCACGTCAAGCGTGAGTTTGAAGCCGTTGAGGTCGATCTCATCGCGAAAGTCGGTGATCTCCTTGATCTTACCCTCTTTATAAAGCACCGTCAGTTTTGCTATTATCGCCTCGATAGTGGTGGAATAGGGGATTTGAATGACCTCGATGCAGCTGTTTTCCTTATCAAAAACGTAACGCGCACGCATACGGACCGAGCCGGAGCCGGTGGTGTAGATGCGCTTCATTTCTTCTTCGTCATAAAGAATGGCACCGCCACCCGGGAAGTCGGGGGCTTTGATAAGCTCCATCAATTTTTCAAGAGGGAGTCGGGGCTTGCGTAGCATGGCAATGGTGCCGTCGCAGACCTCGCCCAGGTTAAAGGAACAAATATTGGATGCCATACCAACTGCAATAC
>JAZSFM010000039.1:0-17466 GCA_045532215.1 Eubacteriales bacterium
CAACGAGCCGTGGTTTTCGTATCTTCTTATTTGCATAGGTGGGGGATGGCGCCCACGACATCCCATTGCTTTTAACGAGTATTGCTAAACAATCAGTCAGCCTGTCATTCTGAGCGGAGAAAACCGCGAAGCGGTTTGCGAAGTCGAAGTTTTGCGGGTTGAGCGAAGCGAACAAGCAAAACCAAGGAGCGAACGCGACGCAGGGATATGGCTTGGAGTTTGGGTGGCTTATCATAGTAAATGTAACATTTTCTTTGGCAAGCCACCGAGCTTTTAAGCCATATCCCGCTTCGGCAAAAATGCCTCGCGCTTTTGCTCCGTTATTCACTTCGCAAAAGTTCGACTTCGGGCTTCGCCCTGCGCTCAGAATGACAGGTTAGAGGTTTGTTTAGTTGTTTTCGTTAGCCACCGCCAAACACCTCTCTTAACGGATAGGATCTTGGTGGTGCCCACAAAACCGCACCCATCTCATCCCGCCTCTGCAACATAGATGCGATTGCTACTGATGTGAAACGTCGCGCTTAAAAGAGAGATAAGTTCTCGTTTCACATTGTCATTCGCTCCCCCCGAGCAAACGATGCCGATGCCGGCAATCTCGGGAGCGGAGCGCGAGAGGTAGATAGGCGATGCCGATGAACCGCTTCCAAGAATAACGTATTCCTCGTTTCCGTCGGGCCACTCGGTGGCATAGACTGACTCAAAACTCCCGGAAAGAGTGACAACAACAGTCACGTTCCGCACACCGCTGACCGACTCGCAAAGCTTTTTGATGCGTGCCTCAAGATAATCTTGATAGATTACCAACTCATCGGTGGATGTGCTATAGGGCTTTTCCTCTGCGGTTTGTTCTGCCTTTTTTCCACCGCTCCCAAAAAGAATCAGAAGAATCCCAAGCACACCGCACCCAAGCAAAAGATAAAGCCGCAACTTGCCTTTCTCCGTACTACTTCCTTTTTTCAAAAAATCGAACATAAAAAACTCCTATTTCCCTTTTTGTTTATTCAATCGCGCTCACACAGTCACAATCTAAAAGGGAAGAGACGAACCCTTCCATTTTGGCAGGATCTTTCCAAATCGCCTTACCCGAAAGAAGAAGTGTCACCTTTTGTGGACGCAATTTTTCCCCTTCACCAATCCATTCCACGCTTACGCGAAGATCGTCTTCGGCAATGTCAAACTGCTCGCAAAGCGTCTGTTTGAGCATCCCCTCAAAATAGGCAAGCGAGGCATCGTCAAGCGCGCCTTGCAACTGCCCCGAATAATGATCCTCCACGTCTCCCTCAATTTCCCACTCCCACTCTCCGTTTGCAAAATCTTGGAGCTTTTTTGCAAGAGAGACTGTTGGGGAAATTAGGATACAAACAAAAACAAGCGCGCTGACGAGTTTGAGATGCCGCGAAAGTCCGTTGTTCGTCCCCGCAGGGGAGAGAATGTCCACCACCGTAATGAGGAGAGCGGTGGCAAAAATAGAAAGCACGTAAGTCTTGATATCTTCCATAGGTCAAGCGAGCGCCGTGGCGCAGTGTGTCAGGAGCGTAAAGGTGAGAAAAAGAACCGACGAGCAAATGGCAACCGCCGCTATGAGGTATCCGTTAATAGATGCGAACTCGTCAAGCAGTCGTTTTTCACCGTCGCAGCCCAAAAGCTCGGCAAAAAAAGAGCATATTTGCCACGTTGTTCGAGCGAGAAGAAGCTCTACAAGTGTCGGTAGCATCAAGAGAAGCAGCAGCAGAACCCCACAAATCCCTACCGCGCTGCGCATATAGCCAACGCTTGCGCTCACCGAGCGCAAAAGTTCGCCAACAGAGCCGCCCACAACGGGAATAAAACTCCCCGCCGCAAATTTCGCACTTCGCATAGCAAGCGTATCTTTACTTGCCCCAAGAATGGTTTGCGAGGAGAGCATTGCCAAAAGCAACATCATAAAAAAGGAAAGCATCAGGGTGTAGTTTTTTTTCAAGCTTGTCAAGAGTCCGCCAAGACGCGGTCCGCCCTCACACGCGCCAATTAAGGCCAGTGCCAGGCAAATTCCGCAAAAAGGAACAATACTCCTGCCAACAATCTCCTCAAGAACAGTCATAAACAAAGAAAGTCCTGCTGATGTTGCTACAGCTGTGGCGGCGTTGCCTCCCATTACGTAAAGCCCTCCCATCAGGGGAACTGCGGCAGAGGTAAAAGTGTTTAGTGTATGAAAATAAGAAACCGTGCTCTCAATCGTTCCAAATCCCTTTGCAAAAATCGTTACTGTGATGATGAGGGTAATCATCAGCGAGAACGCGCGAGCAATTTCGGGCTTTTTGAGAGATGCGCAAAAGGTGCGGCAAATTGAGGATAAAATCAAGATTCCCACAACTGAGCATAGCAATCCAAGACAATCGCCCAATCGCAAACCCACTAAAGAAAGTACTGTTTGCAACAGATACGAAAAGCTACTCATCTGCCCAACAGCGCCACCAACTTCCTCGGCTTTGTTCGAAAGTGCTCCCTCGGGTAACCGCTCCAAAATGGACGGTGGCAAACTGTTCAACAAATCCCCATACACATCGGGGAGTGTTTCGGTATCCTTGTTTTCATCGGCAAAAATAGTTGGACAAAGAAGGAAAAGCAAGAAAACAAGCGAAAGAAAAACAAAAAATAAACGTTTTATCATCCTTGTCCCCCCATCTCCAAAAGTTTTTCTGCCGTGGCGAGAATTTCCTCAATCAAAGGGATACACAAAAGTAAGAGTTCTAATTTGCCAACCGTTTCAATGTGCCCCGCAAGAGTACTCTCTCCGCTATCGCGACAAATGTCCGAGCATATTTGTGTCAAAATGACAATTCCAAGTCCTTTCAGTATCGTTTCAACGTATTTTGAAACGCCCGCTCCGTTTCCCAAGGTCGTTATCAGGGAGAGGAGCGGTGTGGCGCTTGCAATCAGCAAAGTGCCAAACAGAACAACCGCACCGATGCGTATCAGAGGCAAAAAATCGGATTTCCAAGCCCGAATGACGGTGGAACTTGCCAAAATCAAGAGTGCCACCATACACAATTTGAGAATCGTCATATCTACATTCCAAAGGCAGAGACAATCATATCAAACAGCTCACGGATCTGGGAAATGAGGAGCATCAAAGTTGCAATAATGCCTGCAATAGTTACAAGCATTGCTTGTTCGTCACGTCCGCTTTTGCTCAAAATCTGTGAGGCAACCGATACCAGCATACCAATGCCCGCAATTTTTACAATCAAGGAAATATCCATCTTATTTCTCCGAATCTTTTGATTTTACCATAACAAAATTGCCGTAGCAAGTGCAATACAAACGCAAAGTGTGGCACAAAGGCGCACACGGAGTGGAAGAGCGGCGGCAATTCGTTCACGTTGCGAACGCAACGAAGAAATAAAAAAATCACACCGCTTGAGTTGCTCCTCGCGGTATCCTGCGCCAATTTCGCGCACAAAGCTTTCCAAGGTTCGTCTGGCATCTCCGTCAAGATAGATTTCGGAAGCTCCCAGAATGGCAGGCAGATCCGCCGCGTTTGAGGGGGACATACACGCTTCAAACAAGGCGCGGTCTCCACCCGAAAGAATGTCTCCAATCGGTGTTAGATAGCAATCAATTTGTCCTCGAATGTAGAGGATGAGATCGATCCAACCGTCCACAACCGAGAGCCGCTTTTTTTCATACTCTACCGAAACAAAGGCAGCGAAAATGCCAACCGAAAGTATCAATAAAGCTCCTAAAAATTTCAACATTTTAATTCTCCTTGGATATGGGAATGTCGTGCCAATCAGTTATATCGTAATCCAATCCCCCTGTTATACGCCGCGAAATGCCCACATATTTGCCAAATACGTGTGACCGATGCAAAAGTGCTATCGCGGGGCGCTCCAATAGCTCGTCAACCGATGAAGCGTGCGCCGATGCGATCAGAGGAACACCGCAGTTTGCCGCCCCCAGCGTGGCGTGTGCGTCTGCCATACTGCCAATTTCATCGCAAATGATGACTTGGGCACCCAAAGTACGCACGGCAATTTCAATGCCCGTCTCGCGCGGATAGCCGCTCATAACGTCAAGATAAAGCGAGGAATTGTCGAGCCCTACGTTCAGTTCACCGCGTGTATCCACAATCACGGTGTGTCGCCCATAGCGAGAGGAGGATACGTTGGCCGCAATAGCACGCAAAAGCGTGGTTTTTCCAACACCCGGTGGGGCATATATCAACATTCCGTGCTGTACGCGATCGGCAAAAAAAGAACGCAACAAAGTATCGGTCTCTACGGGGAGTGCGTGTGGAATGCGTATCATCAGCCCCGTAATGTTGTGCACACCAATGATTTTACCATCCTCACACGCGGCACTGCCGCACACGCCAACACGAATACCGCCCTCAAGAGGAATGTATCCTTGCCGAATGGTTTGCTCGTACGCATAAAGAGAGCCACCACACATGCGGGTGAAAATGTCCTGCAACTCTCCCTCTCCAACAACAATGCCACAACCAAGATTTTTCTGTTTTGATGTTACTGTCAGCATTCGCCCTTTGTGCAGTCGAATCTCCTCAATCGGAGTCGCGTGGGTACGCAAAATCGCGTCACAAAAATGCGGTGGTAGGCATCCACACAAAACGCGAGGGAGAGGGGAGTGCTTGTATGCAATTTGAATGTTTTGCATCATTTGAGCCCCCTTTTTGATTCACTATATGCAAAAGCGAAAAAAAGTAGAACATTTCTGACCCTGCCGCATACAATAATAGCAAACCAGAACGGGGGGAATGTCTATGAGTATCAAATCCACCGGTGAGAATGCCTATTTTGTCGCATCCAACAGCAGTGCCGGTTTTATCAGTTATTACGAACAAGTTTTTCGCACCTCTCGCATCGGTCACATCTGGGCAATCAAGGGAGGACCCGGAACGGGCAAGAGCCGCTTTTTGCGCGAGGTATCGGATAGAGCCCTTGAAGATAGATGGGCCTGTGAATACATCTACTGTTCTTCCGATCCGAATTCCCTCGATGCCGTAATTTTGACACACGAGGGAAGAGAGAGCATCGCTCTTTTGGATGCCACCGCGCCACACCTGTTTGAACCTATCTGTCCCGGTGCACGGGAGGATATTATCAATCTCGGTCAATTTTGGAACAGTGATCTGCTTGCTGCGCGCCGAGAAGAGATCGAGCAACTCAATCGCGAGAAGGGGGATGCCTACCGCCGCGCTTACCGCTATTTGAGCGGCTTTGGCGATATGCGTACCAATCGCGATTCTCTTGTCGCTCCTTTTATCAATCGTACAAGGATTGCCGCGCAAGCGCAAAAGTTGTTGCGTGACCTGCCGGACGGTGAATCCTATTCTGCACAACCTGCTCTCATTCACTCTGTCGGTATGCGCGGTGAGGTAGGGTTTGATACCTATTTTTGCGAAGCGGATGAAATCTATATTGTTGCCGATTGCCACGGTGCGGCACAGTATTTGATGATGGAGCTCGGCAAGCTTGCCACGCAAAAACGCCTTGCCATTCGTCTCTCACATGACCCTGTAGAAGCGGAAAAGATAGACGGTATCTTCTTTTGTGGGAGTGGGATTGCGGTTGTTGTATGTCCCGAGGAAGAATGTGATTACCCACATCATCGCATTTCTATGCGCCGCTTTGTTGATACAGCATCAATGAAACGCGTGCGCCGCGAACTGCGTTTCAATGACCGCATCAGCCGCGCCCTTAAAGGAGAAGCTATTGACGCTCTCGAAAAGGTACGCGAGGTACACTTCCGTCTCGAGGATATCTATTCCGCGGCAATGGATTTTTCGGCAAAAGAGGCGTTTACAAAAGCGTTTTGCGGAAAGTTGTTTCAATCATAATTTTTGCACAAAAGAGGGCGAACTCGCGTCGCCCTCTTTACATTTTTTGGTTTTCGTGCTATAATACAAGGGAAGTAACCAAATGGAGACAAAATATGAACGCAAACCGCTATCTTGAACGCATTGGTATGTCTTTAGCAGATGTATCGCACACGTACGAATTTCTCAAAAAATTGCAACAGAACCACATTTGTTCTGTGCCGTATGAGAATTTGGATATTTTGAACGGCAAGCCCATTGATTTATCGGGAGAAGCCCTTTTTGAAAAGATTGTCGAGAACTACCGCGGTGGCTATTGCTTTGAGCTGAATGGTGCAATCGCACATTTGTTGCAGGAACTCGGATTTGAGACCAAATGCTACTTTGGTCGCTTTTTGAAAGGCGAAACAGAAATTCCCGTACGTCGCCACCGCGTTGTCGTCACCGAGTGTGATGGCAAGCAGTATGTGATTGAGGTTGGTATCGGTATCGAAGCACCGCGCGCACCACTCCTTTTGGAAGAGGGCATCGAGCAAGAATGTGGCAACACCTCTTTCTGCTTCTCGCGTGATGCCTTTCTTGGCTGGGTGCTGAATGAAAAGATTGGTGATGAATGGATGCCTTATTATTCCTTCACCGAGGAAGAACAGCTCGATATCGACTTTATCCAACCCTCGTTTTACTGCGAAAAGCACCCTGCATCCCCATTTAACAAGTCGCCAATGGTAGCCATCAAAACGCCAAACGGACGCCGCGCCATCAATGACCGTGACTATAAAATCTTTGACAACGGAAACCTTATTCACATCGAAGAAAACATCACCGACGCGCGATTGTATGAAATTTTAGAGAAAGATTTTGGCATCGTATGGCAATTTGAATCAAAGAACTGACACAAAAAAGAAAGGAGGGGAGCGTATGAAAATCGTCCTGTTTGCCATCAACGGCTCATTTTCCCATTCTAATTTGGCTATTCGCTGTCTGCGCGACCCTTTGGAGCGTGCGGGCTTTGAAGTCGTGCTCATCGAGCACACTTTGCGCGATCGCACCGCACATATTTTGGAGCATCTGTATCGCGAGAATGCCGATATTTACGGCTTTTCCTGCTATATTTGGAACATCGAACCCATGCTTACCCTTGCCGAAACGCTCAAAAGTCTGAAACCCGAGAGTCGCATTGTGCTCGGTGGTCCCGAGGTCTCCTACGGCTTGGAACGCTTTGAAAACATGGCTTGGATCGATGCCATCGTTCGCGGTGAGGGCGAGGATGCGATGCTATCTCTCTCTCAAGCAATCCGCGAGGGCAGAGACTACCCCCGCATTTCGGGGGAGACTGCCGTTACCTTCTCGGATGCAGGTGTGCATTATCGCGAGGGTGAGGAAACCGGCGGTATTCTTTATTATGAATCCTCGCGCGGCTGTCCCTATTCCTGCGCATACTGTCTCTCATCCGCAACCCATGGCGTGCGTTTCAAAAGTGTTGAGCAAACACTCGACGAGCTTTTAACCTTTGAAACACTTCACACAAATTGCAAGGTCATCAAGTTTGTCGACCGCACATTCAATGCGGACGTCAAACGTGCCAACGCCATTTGGCGCGCGTTGCTCGACGAGAAATACACCAAAAGCTATCATTTTGAAATTTGCGCCACGCTCTTAAATGAAGAAAGCTTCGACATCCTCTCGCGCTTTCCAAAAGGGAAGGTGCAGCTGGAGATCGGACTGCAAAGCACCAATCCCCAGACGCTTGCCGCTTCCTCGCGCCACATCGATGCCGCAAAGGTGATCGGTGCCGCAAAACGCATCAAGGATGTTGGCAACGTGCACGTTCACCTCGACCTGATCGCAGGATTGCCGTATGAGGATTATGCATCCTTTGCAAGATCCTTTGACGATGCCTACGGCTCGTCGGATATGCTCCAGCTCGGGTTTCTCAAGCTGCTTCATGGCACCGAGCTCCGCGCGCGTGCCGAGGAATACGAATACCGTTCTCTCCCCACGCCGCCCTATACCGTTCTGCAGAGCAAATGGATAACCTATAGCGAGATGCAACGCCTTACGCACATCGCCGAGGTGCTTGACCGATACTTGGAGAGCGGACGCTTTGCACACGCCCTGTGGTATCTCACACCCCTGATGCCGTCACCCTTTGGCTTTTGGGAAGGGTTGAGCATCTATTTGGAAAGCCACGACACGCGCCCCTTGCAACGCATCTCCCAACCCGATGCCTTCCGCTATCTGTTGGAGTATGCCAAAGAGAAGATGGAAAACGTTGAACTTTCCCAACTCAAACAAATGCTCGCGGCAGATTTCGCACAGCACGAAAATAAAAATCCACCGTCATTTTTGCGTTAAGCAGGTAACTTTTGTTGCCTGCTTTCTTTCTTTATGCGTGTTTTTTTGATGATCCACGCAAACAAAAACGTCACGGCATCGGCAATCGGCTGTGCCAAGCAAAGCCCGAGCAAGCCGAAGCGCATGGGCAAGAAAAAGACGAGCGGCAAAAAGAAAATTCCTTGTCTTGCGGCGGCAAGAACAGTACCGAGAAAGGCGCGCCCCACCGCTTGCAGATAAAGAATGGTGCAGGTCACAAGTCCGTGCGAAAACAAGATTGCACATTGCGCACGCAGGGCAAACGCCCCAATGCGTACCACCTCGCCATCATCCCGAAAGAGGGAGATCACCCCGGGCGCCCAAATGATGAGTGGAATCGAAATGGCAAACATCGCAACACTCGAAAGTCGAACCGCGAATTGATAGGCATCCGCTTGCCGTTTTGTATTGCCTGCACCGTGGTTGTAACCCACCACGGGCATCATCCCTTGACCAATGCCAAGGCAAATGCTGAACACCAACAAAAATACGCGCGCCACCAACGAAAGAGCCAACACTGCCGCATCCGAGTACTCCGCCGCCGCGTGATTGAGAAGAATCGTTGCCAAGCCCGCAAGCCCTTGCCGAAAGAGAGAGGGAAGTCCCGTAACGAATATTTTTCCAAACAGGAAAAGCGTTCCAAGCTTGATATTTGCAAACGGCCACAACGCGCTTTTGTGAAACAGATATGCCGAAAAGAGGATTACCGCGCTCAAAATTTGGCTGATGAGCGTCGCCGTCGAAGCCCCCGCAATGCCCATATCCGCCGAGAAAATCAAAATGGGGTCCAAAATAATGTTGCAAATGCTTCCCACTGCAAGACCGACCATCGAATAGGTCGCCAGCCCCTCTGCGCGCAGGAGTTGGCTGAGCACAAATGTGGCGCACATAAAAGGAGCCGCCCACAAAAGGGGCGTCAGATAGGCGCGCGCGATTCCAAGAATACTATCCGACGCGCCAAACAAGCGCAGTAATGTTTCTTCCTTCCACAGTCCCACAGCGGCAATACCGCCGCCCAAAATGAGCGACCACACAATGGCAGAGAGGGCATACGAGGATGCCGCCTTCCTATCTTGCTTGCCAAGCGTTCGCGAAATTCGACTTCCCGCACCAAGCCCCAACGTATACCCAACGGCTTGCATCAGTACCGGTAGAGGGAATACCACACCGATCGCCGCCCCTGCATCCGTTCCCAAATCCGACACAAAAAACGAGTCCGCGAGCGAGTATGCCGCAATCACCAAAAGACCGATCGTGTTTGGCAGAGACAACTGCAATATCGTTTTGCCAATGGGTGCTTGTGTCATTTTTTGATATCTTACATCATTTTCCAACGTTTCCACCTCGCATATTTCTACAAAATACGCACATAGTATGCCGACTTTTTGGGCACATCATCGGTTTTTGATAAAAGTTTTTAGGAAATGAAAAAAACTCTTGATTTTTTGTTCGTTTTGGTATATAATGTTATTGTTTAATTGAACAAAAATCAGGAGGATTGAAAATGTTAGTTTCGGCAAAAGAAATGTTGACCAAAGCAAAGGCAGGTCACTATGCGGTAGGTCAGTTTAATATCAATAACTTGGAGTGGACAAAAGCCATTCTGCAAACAGCTCAAGAGCTGAACTCTCCCGTTATCCTTGGTGTATCCGAGGGTGCAGGCAAGTATATGTGCGGCTTTAAGACCGTTACCAATATGGTTAAGGCGATGATCGACGAGCTCGGCATCACCGTTCCCGTAGCACTCCACCTCGACCACGGCTCTTATGAGGGCTGCTATAAGTGCATCGAGGCAGGATTCTCGTCCATTATGTTCGACGGTTCTCACTATCCCATCGAAGAGAACGTTGCAAAGACGCAAGAGCTTGTAAAGGTATGCGCAGAGAAGGGACTCTCCCTTGAGGCAGAGGTTGGCTCTATCGGTGGTGAGGAAGATGGCGTTGTTGGTATGGGCGAATGTGCTGATCCCAACGAGTGCAAGATGATTGCAGACCTTGGCGTAACTATGCTCGCAGCAGGCATCGGCAACATCCACGGCAAGTACCCCGAAAACTGGCAGGGACTCTCTTTCGAGACTCTTGCAGCAGTTTCCGAAAAGGTAGGCGAGATGCCCCTCGTTCTGCACGGCGGCACAGGTATCCCCGAGGATATGATCAAAAAAGCAATCTCCTTGGGCGTTTCCAAGATCAACGTTAACACCGAGTGCCAGCTCGCTTTCGCAGCTGCTACCCGCGCATACGTTGAAGCAGGCAAGGATCTTTCCGGCAAGGGCTTTGACCCCCGTAAACTCCTCGCTCCCGGCGTTGAAGCAATCAAGGCAACCGTTAAAGAAAAAATGGAACTCTTCGGTTCTGTTGGTAAAGCATAATAGAGTTTATTGAAAATGATGTGGGGAAAACTTCTTGCGGAGAAGTTTTCCCCACACCCCTTTCAAGAACTCTTGCACAAAAAGAATACAAAGTAGGGCGGGGGCTTGCTCCCGCCGCTTTGTTTAGAGTTACAATAAATCTTCAATTAAATAAATGTGTAGGGGCGCCTTGGTGCTCCCGTAAAGGGGCGAAGAGATTGCTTGCAATCTCGTGGCGGCTTGCCGCCTTCCATTAGGTCGCCCGTTTTTATATTTTCTTAATGTATTTCTTGACAACAAAGCGCGAATACTGTATAATAATAAGTATGAAAGAGAGTATGTCTTGCATATGGTATTTTCCTCTCTGATTTTTTTATTTGCATATCTGCCGGCGGTGTTATTGGTTTATTTTATCACACCGCGAAAAGGGAAGAATTTGGCGCTCTTTCTCGTCAGTCTCCTCTTTTATGCGTGGGGAGAGCCGATTTTTGTGCTCCTAATGCTTGCATCCATCACATTGGCTTTCTTTTTCGGTCTTGCCATTGGCGAATATCGCAAAGAAAAACCACACCGCGCAAAAGCGCTTACTATCTTTTCGGTGTGTGTCAGTCTCTCGTTCTTGTTCTTTTTCAAATACTATAACTTCGTGGCTCTTAATCTATCGCGCCTGCCTGTTGTCAACATTCCCACCGCCGCAGGGCTTGCGCTGCCTATCGGCATTTCTTTTTACACCTTTCAAATCATTTCATACACGGTCGATGTCTACCGCGGAGATTGCACCGCACAAAAGAATTATATCAACTTTGGCGCGTACGTCACCCTTTTTCCGCAACTGATTGCAGGGCCCATTGTGCGCTACACCGAAATCGACGAACAACTCACCGCACGCCGCGAGAGTGTCGACAACTTTGCCCAAGGCATTCTGCGTTTTGTCGTGGGACTTGCCAAAAAGGTACTCATTGGAGACGCTTTGGCGGCAGGATTTGTTTATTTTCAGGATAGTGTGGCGGTTCTCCCAACGGTGACGAGCGCGTGGATGGTTGTTATTCTGTATTCCTTGCATCTCTATTATGATTTTTCGGGATATTCGGATATGGCTATCGGACTTGGCAGAATGTTCGGTTTTCACTTTCCCGAAAACTTTAATTATCCCTATGTTTCAAGGAGCATCACCGAATTTTGGCGGCGTTGGCACATCTCACTTTCGTCCTGGTTTCGCGAGTACGTCTATATTCCGCTTGGCGGCAACCGCGTGGGGACACTCAAGCGTTACCGCAACCTCGCCGTCGTTTGGCTACTGACCGGTTTTTGGCACGGCGCAGATTGGAATTTTGTGCTTTGGGGTGTCTATTTTGCCGTTATTTTGATTGTCGAACGCGCATTTCTCCTTCGTGTTTTGGAAAAATCACCGCGCATTGTGGGGCATCTTTATTCGCTTTTCCTCATCGGGGTTGGATTCCTCATTTTTTCACACAACGATCTTGGCGCGGCATTCGCCACATTTTTAGCACTTTTTGGCGTGGGAGCAAATGGTTTCGCAACGTCTATCACGCTTTATACTCTAATACGTTTTACACCTCTCATTCTCGTCTCGGCTATTGGAGCGACGCCCTTGCCAAAACGACTTTGGGAGGGCATACAAACAAGACATCCGCGCCTGCAAGCCGCAACCGTGATTGCTTGCATCACACTTTTTGCCGTGTGTGTGGTTTATTTGGTGGATTCCACCTTTAGTCCGTTTGAATACACGCAATTTTGATAGAACCAATCAAGAAGGGAAGCGCATTCGCGCGAAAACAAACATGAAACATCGACATTGCATTGCAACCGTCGTCTGCTTCGTTTTTCTTCTTTGTGTTACAGCCATTCTTTTTTGGCTTATTCCCGACAAAAATTTTTCTGCACGCGAGAACCGATCTCTGCAAACGCTTCCTCGTTTTGATACGGATAAACTCCTCGCGGGAGACCTTTCGGACGCATACAACGACTATTTTGCCGACCAATTTCCCGCACGAGACGTGCTTGTCACCCTCAAAGGGGCACTTGAACTCCTATCGGGAAAAGGGGAGAACAACGGGATTCTGTTAGGGAGAAAAGGGCAGCTTGCCAAGCGACTTTTTGCCACCGCACGCGTAGATGGAGATGCAGCAGAGGATAGTGACATCATCGACCAATCACACCTGCAAAGTGCCGCCGCAGGCATCAACCGCGCCGCCGAGAATATCGACATTCCATTCGTGGTTTTCCTCACGGGAAGAACCGTTGACGTTGCCGCCTCTGCTTTCCTATATCCCGATGGCGCAAGTGAAAAAATGCTTGCCACCTTGCGCGAGAATGTAGGGGAGAATGTGAACTATCTCGACCTCGTACCCACCTATCGCGCTCGCTACGAGCGTGGTGAGTACGTCTACTATCGCACCGACCACCACTGGACAACCCTTGGAGCGTATTACGCCTACTGCGAAATTTTGAAAGCTTATGGGATGGAAAATGAGATTATTCCAGCCGAAAACTTTCAAAAAGAGACCGTTGCAACCGATTTTTACGGAACTTTCGCATCCGCTTCGGGATTCCACTTTGTACCGCCCGATATGGTGGAATTGTGGCTCCTTGGCAACGAGGACGAGTTCCTTGTCACCGCCGACGGCAGAGTTCTTGACGGGGGATTTTACAACCGAGCGCACCTTTCGGGCAACGACAAATATTCCGTCTTTCTCGACGGCACGCACGATGTTGTTACTATTACAAAAAAGAACGCTCAAAACCGTCCCAAACTTGCCATATTTAAGGATAGCTTTGCCAACTCGGTAGCCCCCTTTTTGGCACAACACTTTGACCTTGTCTTATATAATCTTTCCTCACCGCGCACCGATTACACCGACGTCACCGCCTACACAAAAGCGTGTGATGCCGATGCCGCCTTGGTGCTCTACACGCTGGGGAACGTCATCGAAACCGATAAAATCAATCGTTTACGTTAAAGGCACTGACACGCCGCTCTGACGCGGTGATCAAACTATAAGGAAAAGACTATCATGAAAAAACTGATCTTAATGCGCCCAACCGCAGAATATGCGGAACAGATAATAGAATGCAAAAAGGAATATCTTGTAGCAAATAGCTCTATGGACGGTTGCGGTCCTTTGCGTCGAACCGACGATGCGATGGAGTATATCGAAAAGTGTACTCTTGAAGAAAACCCCGAAACCTGTCCCACTTCGCTTGTCCCTGCAACGCAGTTTATGCTTGTCAGAAAAGAAGATAACAAGGTGTTGGGCTTTTTACAAATCAGACACCGCTTCAACGCGTATCTCTCAAAATTTGGCGGTCACATCGGGTACTCTGTAAGACCGAGTGAGAGGCGCCGGGGATATGCCAAAGAGATGCTGCGTATGGCACTCCCGTTCTGCCGCGAGATCGGGCTTGATAAAGTATTGATCACTTGCATAGATGGCAATATCGGAAGCGAAAAGACCATTCTTGCAAACGGCGGTGTTTACGAATGTACGGTACACGAGCCGAATGAAAACAAAGATATGAAACGGTTTTGGATTACTTTGGAATGAAGACACAGAGGAATAAACTATGAAAAACAAAAAAATCATCAAATACGCCGGATTTATCATTGGCGGACTTGCCGTGTGCGCCATTCTCTTGGGCGTGCTCAACGGGCTTGTTGGCAAAGGAGAATGGAACCTTGGTTGGACGAATTATCGCTATGATGATAGTGCATATACAGCAGGCGAGGGAACCATTCGCGCCTCTCTCCTTGAGAACATCGACCTTGATTGGATCGATGGCAACGTCACGGTTGTTATTTGCCAAGATACCTATATTTCGATTAGTGAAACAGCCCCCGCAGACCTGACCGAAAAAACGAGCGTACACTGGTGTGTGAGCGAGGATGGCAAAACGCTATCCATCAAATATCGCGGTTCTTCTTCGTTCTTTGGTACAACAAAGAATAAAAACAAAGACCTTATTCTCCGTATTCCCGAAAAAATGGTAGAGCAATTACAAACGCTTTCCATCAATACAATTTCGGCAAATGTCACGGTTGTCGACACTCTCATTCAAAACACCGAGGTTCAAACACAATCGGGCAATGTCAAATTTGAACTTGACTCCAACGATTCCTTCATCCTTGTACATAAATCCAAGAGCGGTGGCGTACCCACCATCGATTTTCCTGTTGCCCAAGTAGGCAACACATATATTTCGGGTACCGACGGTATTCGCATCGCTATCAGCACAAACAGTGGAAATGTTGCCATTCTGCCGGTTGGTAACAACTGATATTTGATTGACGGTATCGAATCTACCATTTCTGCTTTGGAGGAATTATGAAAACAATCAAACGGTCGGTGTCTTTGCTGCTTGCAATATTTTTATTTTTTTCAATTCCATTTATCGTTAGCAAAGATTACAACGATTCGCAAGAGAACCAAACATCATCTCAATTCACACCGCAAACCACACCACAGGAGGGCACCCCACCTATGCCGACCACGCCAATTGGAATTGCCCAAGTGTATGAAACAACGGGCACAAAGTCAAGCTTGTTGCAACAAAAAAACTCCGTTGCCATTACCGCATTCAATAAAGAAGACGATCATCGCCAAACGGTTTACATCAGCTCCAAAGAACGCTACCAATCCTTTATCGGTTACGGTGCATCCTTAACGCACGCAAGTGCGTATTTGTTGATGCAAGCCGACGAAGCCACCCGAACAGAAATTTTGCAAGGGCTTTTCTCGCGCGAGGGAGCCAATCTTTCTGTTGTGCGCATTCCCGTCGGTGCCAGCGATTATATTCCGGGAGACACCTATTTCACTTGCGACGATTTGCAATCGGGTCAAACAGATATGACTCTTGAGCACTTCAATCTTGACCATGACACCGACATCATCGCGGTTGCGAAACAAATTGTCCAAATCAATCCCAACGTCATCTTTATGGCAAGCCCTTGGTCGGCTCCTGCGTGGATGAAGACCAACAACCGCCTTGTCGGTGCGGCAGGATTGAAAAGCAATATGTACGAGGTTTATGCCGACTACCTTGTTAAGTTTGTTACCGAATATCAAAAACACGGCATCAACATCCAATCTCTCACACTCCTTAACGAACCGAATGTGGGGGATCTCAGTTATCCCACAATGAATATGAGCGGTAACGAAGCCGCGATCATTACTGCATATCTTGGCTCCAAATTCGAGGCATTGGGGCTTGACGTTGACATTATCGCTTGGGATTACAACTACGGTTCTTCCTATGCATCCTATGCCGATGCTTATTTGAATGCACTTTACAAAGAGCATGCCGAAACCGCAGGGAAATACTCCAACACCGTGGCTTTTCATGGTTACGATGGGGATGCATATTGGAACTCCTCTCGCAATTTTGGTATGAAGAGCGGTATTCAAAAGGTTAGCCAAGAATACGGCAAAGCGTCCATCATCACCGAGATTACAGAAAGTGACGTTTCCTTTGATTTTGCCAACAATCTGGGTTGGGCTTGTCAAAATATTGTTCTTGCACCCTGTGCCGCGCAGAGCGATGGAGCAGGGAACACTTGGAACGGTTGCGGTGGAGCACTTTATTGGAACTTGGTTCTCGATAGCAACGGTCAACCTTGTCCTGCCGACCACGGCGCTTGCTTTGGCGTTATTTCATTGGATAGTTACGAGCAAGAGGACGGAACCACTGCCTACCGCTATTCCAAATCCTCGGCATACTATGCGATGGCACATGTTTCCAAGTTTTTGTATGCCGTCGACGGTGTTGATTGCTATGCCATCAATGCTACCACAACTTCTCCCGACCTCACCGTTCTTGCTTTTTATCGCAACGACGGGGCAGTGGTTACCACTATTCTCAATAGCAATCGCAACCAAACCCAGCCGGTCGATATCATTATTGACGGTCGCAAAATTAGTTATGAGATTCCTGCGCAGAGTCTTATTACTGTTATTGACAGTAAAGAAACACAAGAATCCTATAGCACATATAAGTTTTCGAGTGTAAAAATGCAACAGGTAAGTGACACGCGCTACCAATTCGATTTTGTAGTTGATTGCGGTAACGATGATGTTAAAGTCTATTTGACCGAACGCAGTCATATTACGGCATCCGATGTTGCAAAAGTAACTAACAAGGAAGTGTTCGAGGGAAATGCACGTTTCTGCTTTGAAACCGACCTTTCCTTGGGAAGAGAATATTATTTGTGGGTGGTAGGAGTCAATAAAGAAATTCGACTACCTTTATGTGTTCCCAACATCAATCCATGCCTAAAAGTATACAATCATGGTGGAGCGGATTTGTATTTTCAATTTGCAAGCAAAACCTCCCATATTGATTTTTGTGACCGACGCGGAAAATCTATTTATGCAAGCGATTCGGCCATCTTTGATGCTTCCGCAACTCCCGTTGCAGAAAGACTGGTGGAATCGGCAAATGGATATCGTATGTCTGCGTATCAGTTTGACAAAGACAAATACTATTTTGTTGTTCTGACTGCCAAAAATGGGCTTTTGACGTTTATTTCCTTGCCTGTTGTAATGGAATTTGTTGAATAATGAAAAGTAAAAGAGAGATACGAGTGTATCTCTCTTTTTCGTATGCCAAATATCAAGGACTTTGCTCCTGCGGAGCAATATTTCTGCGCACGCCGACTGTGAGCGAGCTCCCGTCGGCTTTGCTTGAAATGCGAACCTTGTTTCTCGGCTTCGCCTCAAAAGCAACGCTCGCGTTGCTTTTGATGGTCCACCAAGAAAAGAGGGAGACGCGTGTATCTCTCTTTTTCGTATGCCAAATATCAAGGACTTTGCTCCTGCGGAGCAATATTTCTGCGCACGTCGACCGTGAGCGAGCTCCCGTCGGCTTTGCTTGAAATGCGAACCTTGTTTCTCGGCTTCGCCTCAAAAGCAAC
>JAZSFM010000011.1:0-17353 GCA_045532215.1 Eubacteriales bacterium
GGCAGATTGATAGAGGTAGAGGTCATGCCGGAAAGCTCGATCTTTGCCTTTTCTGCTGCGTCACGCAGTCTTTGCAGAACCATCTTGTCGCGACGAAGGTCTACGCCGTTCTCTCTTTGGAATTGATCTGCCATCCAATCGTTGATACGTTGGTCGAAATCGTCACCGCCGAGGCGAGTGTCACCGTTGGTTGCGAGAACTTCGAATACACCGTCGGAGATTTCATGCAGAGGTACGTCAAACGTACCGCCGCCAAGGTCGAACACCATAATCTTTTGGTTGGCTTCCTTATCCATACCGTAAGCAAGTGCTGCTGCGGTGGGCTCGTTGATGATACGAAGAACCTCAAGACCTGCGATCTTACCTGCATCCTTGGTTGCCTGACGCTGTGCGTCGGAGAAGTATGCGGGAACGGTGATAACTGCTTGATTTACGGTGGTGCCAAGATAACTCTCCGCGTCAGCTTTCAACTTCTGCAAAATCATTGCAGAGAACTCCTGAGGCGTATAGTTCTTGCCGTCGATTTCTTTCTTAAAGCCCGTGCCCATCTCACGCTTGATGGAGATGATTGTGCGGTCGGGGTTGGTGATCGCCTGTCTTTTTGCGACCTGTCCTACCATTCTCTCACCCGTTTTGGAAAATGCCACAACGGAAGGAGTGGTTCTTGCTCCCTCGGGATTGGGGATAACGATGGGCTCTGCGCCCTCATAAACTGCTACACAAGAGTTGGTTGTACCCAAGTCAATACCAATAATTTTTCCCATAATAATTTTCCTCCAATTATATAAAAGTAGTTTTTAACAAGTTGAAAGCGATGTCAGTTTGCAACCTTGACCATCGCGTAGCGGATGACCTTGTCACCCTTGCAGTAGCCCTTTTGGAAGACCTCTACGATCTCACCATCGCCATACTGCTCATCCTCCACGTGCATAACCGCATTGTGGAGATTGGGATCGAACATTTTGCACTCGATCTCACTCACGCCCATTTTTTCCATGGCGTCATCAAATGCTTTTACTGTCATTTCAAGGCCTTTGGTAACTGCCTCAAAATTGTCGGATTTGCTTGCGCGCTCAAGATTATCGAGGATCGGCAACAGATGTGCGATGCAATCGCTGTAAGCATCCGCCCAAACGCCCTCCTTTTCTTTTGCGCTTCTCTTGCGGAAGTTATCGTACTCCGCCATCATACGCATATATCTGTCATTACATTCCTCGCACTCGGCCTCTTTTGCCGCGAGCTTTTTGGTCAGCTCTGCGATTTCTGCTTCGGGTTTCTTTGCTTTCTTTTTATCTGCCTTCGGCGCTTCGGTTTTTACTTCTTCCTCATTCGCCGCGGTTTTCATTTCCTCCATCGGGTTCTCCTCCACTAATTTGTTTACTTGTATGAATCATATTGGATATGTTACCGCTGAGCCCTTCGAGCGTTGCGAGCACCTTGGCGTAGTCCATACGACGAGGTCCGATAATACCGATGGCTCCCAGTGTTTTGCCATCCTTGACGATGGGCTTGAACACCAGCGCGGAATTGTTCATCACCTTAACCTGACTTTCGGAGCCGATGAGAACGTTTATGTCTTCTGTTTCGCTCTGCGAAACGAGATTTAAGATATCTTCTTTCTTTTCAAGTGTACCAAGCAGCCCTTGCAACTGTGTGACGTCACTATATTCGGGATATTGCAAAAGTCGATCAATGCCGCTGACGCGCATCTCGCCGTGGTCAGACTCGTTGAGCAGATCGTAAATCACCTTGATAACATCATTTACGATTGCGTTGTCAATTCCCATTTCCTTTTCAATGCGCATCATAATAGGAAGCGTGATCTGCTCTGCCGAGAGACCGACAAGCGTAGAATTGAGCACGCGAGCAAGCTTTGTGACCGCTGCTTGCGAGAACGCCTGTGTTTCGGAATGCAGATGCTTGCTTTTGACATTGCCATCGGAATCGACCGCCACCAAAATGATGTGGTCGGGATCGAGATAGATGGTCTCGAATTTTTCAACGCTGACAGAATGAAGCTTTGGTTTGATGGCAATGCCCGTATAGTTAGTCATAGCCGATGCCAGATTGGATGCCGCCAAAAGAATTTGGTCAAGCTCCCCCATCTTAGCTTTGAGAAGCGCATTGATCTGTGCGATCTCGTTGGTGGTCATAGCGTAACGTTCAATAAGCGCATCAACGTAAAAACGATAACCAAGTTCGCTGGGAACGCGCCCTGCCGATGCGTGGGGCTGTTCGAGATAGCCCATTTCCTCAAGCTCTGCCATCTCATTGCGGATAGTAGCCGAGGAGCAGTTGATGTGCTGACTTTGCAAAATATACTTGGAGCCAACCGGCTCGCCGCCCTCGATATGAGCGTCAACAATCGCTTTTAATATTTGCTTTTTTCGCTCGCTTAATCCACGATTTTCGTCCTTCACGGCCAATTTGCTCCTTTCTGTTGCTTTTTTCGTGTTTTTTAGCACTCTATTTGTTCGAGTGCTAACTTACGATATAAATTTACCACGTTTTTGCCGTTTTGTCAATAGTTTTATACAATATTTTTATGAACATTTTGTTAATATTGCGTTCGAGTGCTAAAAAAGAGCTCTGCCAAAGCAAAGCTCTTTTGAGGTGTTTTCAATTAAGATTCGAATGTAATACGCCTCTTGGTTTCTTCGGTATAAAGGAGCTGCAACAGATACAGTAAAACAAGATAACCAATGAGGATGGAAGCCATGTCGGCAACATAATAGGTAGCCATCAGGAACCACTCGGCGGCATCTGTCGGCATTCCCCACTCGATGTCATAATAGATTCGCGAAAGCAACTTCAATCCAGAGGGAATGAGCGCCGAGAAGAAGCAAAGCCGGCAAATTGGTGTTTTAAGATTGAAAAAGTTTTCAACCGGGAAACAATCGGCAATCAGTTCTTCCCTCTCTGCCCCTTTGGAATATGCCTTGAAAGAAAGCATGGGACGGAGGCAAATGAACTCTGCAAGAATGAGAACGCCTATCGCTTGCAAAAGATCCATTCCAATACTGAAAATAGCGCTTGGCACTTCCTCACTCCAAAAAGCTTCTCCATCCGGAAAAGACATTACAAGAAATCCGACAAACATTGTCAAAAGATATCTAACTGCCGCGGCAACGGCATAGATGATGGCAAAATCTTTGATGTTTCTTCTTTCAAAACGCAAATACATATAAATAAGGAAAGCAAATGAACCCCAGTAAAAGGAAAAATCAATGAGGGGCTCGATGAATTCTGTTAATACAAACAACAGAATGGAACCGCGCCACAGGACGTTGCTGGAAAGCAATAAATAAATAGGCGTGTAAATTACAGAAACAAGAGCAATACAAGCAGCAGAAAAAATCAAAAAAGACTTTTTTGCGCGTTTGATGCAAAGCTCGTCAAACAAAAGGTTTTGCACGTGGCACCTCCCAAAAAATTCTACCCTATTATACCACAAACTGCGGCTTTGTGTCAACCTATTTGTCAATTTTTCATCTGCTTCATATACTGATATAGAAAATTTAGTGCGGAGGTGTTTCTTATGCCCAACAATAACAAAGACATACATACTTTTGATTATGCCACTTTAATGAAACGATTGCACCGCCTTGCAGATACATATCCTTTTCTAAATCTCTCTTACATAGGCACATCAATTCTTGACCGCGCCATTCCCATTTTGCATATTGGGAGGGGCAGCCGACGCATTCTCTACGTGGGCGCGCATCACGGAATGGAATGGATCACTTCCTTGGTGCTGACACAGTTTTTGGAAGAACTTTGCGAAATTGTGGAGAGCAAGCGAAAGGTTTGCGGTATTTATCCGTGCGATCTTTTGGAGGGTTATACTCTCTCCGTCATTCCGATGCTCAATCCCGATGGAGTGGAGTATCAAATTCACGGCGTTGCCGAGGACAATCCACTCCGTGAGCGTCTACTCGAAATGAATGACGGGAGCGAGGATTTTTCCTCCTGGCAAGCCAACGCACGCGGCGTTGACCTCAACCACAATTACGATGCGGGATTTGCCGAATATAAGCAATTAGAGAAAGAGCAAAACATAAAAAAAGGCGCACCCACGCGATACAGCGGTGAGTGTGCCGAGAGTGAGCCCGAAGTGGCGGCTCTATGTAATTTGATGCGCTTCTCCGCCCCTTGGCGCGGTGTAATGACTTTGCACACGCAGGGCGAAGAGATCTTTGCACCACCTTGTAAAGAGCACAAGAAAGGAGAGATTATCGCCCGTCGCCTTTCACAACTGACGGGCTATCGTCTCTCGCGTGCAGAAGGGCTTGCCGCTTACGGTGGAATGAGTGATTGGTGCGCCGAAAAGCTATCGGTTCCATCCTTTACAATGGAATGCGGCAGAGGAAAAAATCCCCTGCCGATTACACAAACATCTTCGATTTATGCTACGATGCGTGCCGCTCTTTTTCTCTTTCCCACCATCTTGTGATTTTTAGATTCTTTTTTGCAAAAAAGAATTGCAAACGCGAGTGGTATATGTTATAATATAATTTAATGGATGGAATTTTCTGCTTTTTGCTCGCAACATTCTCCGTTTTGGCGGCAAGCAGTGTACTTTTTTCGGGTGGCTTCGCCACCGCGCAAATGTCTTTCTTGCTTGTTCTTGTTCAGCAGCTCTTGCACCTCTTGCCAAAGCGCATTGTTGACGTGGCGCAGTCGGTCGGTGACGTCTTTATGTACGGTACTTTTGCTGATGCCAAACACTTGTGCGGCTGTCCGCACGGTTGCGGAATGTTCCAATAAATATTCTCCCAGCACAACACATCGCTCACTCCCGGTCCAATCAGAGATCATATCGCATCCTCCTATTTGGGTTCTCTCTGTTTGATATTATGCAAAAGATGCGAGATTTAGAAGTGTTTTGAGAAAAAGGATTTGTTTTTATGTTGAAAGAAGAACAACGCTTTGCCGCCTCGGATATTTTAGAGGGGATGACATCAATCTCTGCCCTGCTCAATTCGGGCAAAGAAAATGATCGCAAAATTGAAAAGGTACTCATTGACCGCTCAAAAAGGAAGTCGAAGGCCCCTCAAATCGGTTTTTTGACAGCAAAATCGCACGAACTTGGCTTCCCTGTTGAGTTTGTGGATGCCGAACAGATCGACCGTCTTGCGGTTGGCAATACACACGGTGGCATTTTGGCACTTTGCACCGCTCGCACCATTCCTGCACTTTCTGCTGAGGATATTCACCCCGATGGTTTTTACGTCTATCTCGAGGGCGTTGAAGACCCCTACAATTTCGGTTATGCCATCCGCTCGCTTTATGCGGCGGGCGTGAGTGGCGTGATTCTCCCCCCTCGCAACTGGATGAGTGCCGCAGGCGTTGTGGCACGTGCATCGGCAGGTGCTTCGGAGTCTCTTCCCATTTTTGAAGCCGAGGGTGAAGATGCCGTAAAGTTGTTTCGAAAAGCGGGATACTCTATTCTTTGCGCGGGTATTCGCGATTCGGTTTCTATCTTTGACGAAGAGTTTCCCTATCCCGTTTTGTTGGTCGTTGGCGGTGAAAAACGTGGCATCTCGCGCTCGCTCCTGGATGCTGCTGACCGCATTGTACGCATCGACTACGGACGCGATTTTAGCGGTTCTCTTTCAGCAGCATCTGCCGCAACCGTGTTGGCGTTTGAAATCTTTCGCCAAAACCGCAAATAAAGCGCAAAAAAACATCGCTTTTTTGCAAAAACAAGTGGACAAACAAATAAATTCGTGTTATAATATAAGGTAAAGTTGATTTTTAGGAGGGCTTGCGAATATGGAAATTTATAATCTTTTTCCCGGTTCGTTCGGCTCAAACTGCTATCTGCTTATCAGTGGCAACAAAGCCGCGGTGGTTGACCCCTCGGCAGATGCCGACGTGATACTAAAAAAGGTCTCCGAGAAAGGTGCGACTTTGCAGTATATCCTCCTGACGCACGGACACTTCGACCATATCTGCTCGCTCGATTCTCTGCGTGAGAAAACAGGCATCCCTGCCTACATTCACAAAGGCGATGCCGATATGCCCGGGGATTCCCATAAAAATGCGTTTTCTATCTTTTTTGGACAAGAGCGCACCTACCGCGATCCCGAAAAGATGCTCGAAGAAGGCGACGTGCTAACACTTGGCGAGGAGAGTATTCGTGTGCTTCACACGCCCGGTCACACAGAGGGTTCGGTTTGCTACTTGTGCGGTGAAGACATTCTCATTACGGGAGACACGCTCTTTGATCGCGGATTTGGGCGCTACGACCTATATGGCGGTGACCCCTTCAAATTAAGTCGCTCGCTTGAGCGTTTGTCAACGCTTGACCCCTCCCTTATCATTTACGCAGGTCACGGCTCTCCCACCGATCTTGGTGATGCCGTACAGAACTGCGCACTGCTTTGATTGTTTCAATTTTCCTAAGAAAGGATTTCACATATTATGGATTATCAAAAACTTGCCGAGCTTCTCTTCCCGAATGTTACCGAAACACCTGCGGAAGTAGAAGCAAAATTCCCACCCCGAAACCTCCCCGAGGGTGCAAAAGTTACTCGTTTTGCTCCCAGCCCTACGGGATTTGTTCATTTTGGCGGTCTCTTCCCCTCTACCATTGGCGAGCGCCTCGCACATCAAAGCGGTGGCGTGTTCTATTTGCGTATTGAGGATACCGATGCCAAGCGCGAGGTTGACGGTGCGGCAGAAGGTCTCATTCACACACTGGCACACTATGGCGTTTGCTTTGACGAGGGTGCGGTGATTGGCGAGGACGGCAAGATTTGTGACAAGGGTGCCTATGGTCCCTATAAACAAAGCCAACGTGGGCCCATCTATCACGTGTTTGCAAAGCAACTTGTGAGTGAGGGCAAGGCATACCCCGTATTCACCACCAAGGAAGAACTTGAAGCGATGAACGCGGTGGACAAGAAAGCGGAAATCAAAGCAAAGGATTGGCACGAGGATCAAACCGAGCAACGCGAAAAAATGCTCGCGGCTCGTAACATCACTATGGAAGAAGTTGAAGCCAATCTTGCCGCAGGCAATCCTTTTGTTCTGCGTCTCTTGGCTGACGGTGACCCCGAAAAGAAAACTCCTTTTACTGACCTTGTAAAAGGCAAATTGGATATTCCCGAAAACGATGAGGATTTCGTCCTGCTCAAGTCCGACGGAATTCCCACCTATCACTTTGCACACGCGGTGGATGACCACCTGATGGGTACGACACACGTTATTCGCGGTGAGGAATGGCTGCCCAGTCTTTCCAAGCATATTATGCTCTTCCGCTATCTTGGCTTCAAACTTCCCAAGTATTTGCACATAGCGCAAATTATGCGCCTTGACGAGAACGGCAACAAAAAGAAGCTCTCCAAGCGTGATATGGGTGCCAATATGGACGATTACAGCCGTATGGGCTACGCTCCCGCTTGCGTTTGCGAATACATTATGACCTTGCTCAACTCCAACTACGAGGAGTGGCACGCGCAAAATGCGGACAAGCCCTACACCGACTTCCCCTTCAACATCAAAAAGATGAGCACCTCGGGTTGTCTGTTCGATTTCAACAAGCTCAATGACGTCAGCAAAAACGTCATCTCGCGTATGAGTGCCAAAGAGGTCACCGAGCAGGTCACCGCGTGGGCTATGCAGTACGATCCCGAATTTGGCGCACAACTTGCAAAGGATCCTGCATTCACCGAGTCTATCTTCGCCATCGGTCGCGGTGGCAAGAAGCCGAGAAAGGATTTGGCTACTTGGGCTGATGCCAAACCCTATATGGGATTCTTCTTCGATTACGTGCAAGAAGATCAATACGAAGAGAAATTCGACAAGACAGACATTAAGGCGGCTCTTGAAAAGTTCCTTCTCACCTTTGATATGGCCGACGAGATGAACACTTGGTTTGAAAAGGTTAAGGCGGTTGCTCGCGAGATCGGCTATGCTGACGATATGAAAGAATACAAGGCAAATCCCGAAGCTTTCCGCGGTAGTATCGCTGACGTGAGTATGTTCTTGCGTGTGGCTGTTACAGGCAAAATGAACGCTCCCGACCTCTATACCGTTATGCAAATTCTCGGCAAGGATGAAACCGTCCGCCGCATCGAAAATATGATTGCTACCCTTTGATAAAAGAAAGGTTTGATGAATACTATGGCAGAACTTGAAAGAAACTTTATTCTTGACATTATTGACTCCGATCTTGAGGAAAATCCCAATCTCAAAATCCACACCCGTTTCCCCCCCGAACCCAATGGTTATCTCCACATCGGTTCGGTAAAGGCAATTTGCATCAACACCGACGTTGCCAACAAATATAGCGGTTTGTTTAACCTGCGCTATGACGACACCAACCCCGCAAAAGAATCGGACGAGTTTGTTCGTTCCATTCGCGAGGACCTTGAGTGGCTGGGTGCCACTCCCACAGGCGGTGTTTATTATGGCTCGGACTATTTTGGCAAATGCTACGAATTTGCCGTTCAGCTCATTAAGCAAGGCGACGCTTACGTTTGCGACCTGACCAAGGACGAGATTGCCGACTACAAGGGCACCGACCGCTCGCAAGCATCTAAGGAATCGCCTTACCGCAACAGAACAGTTGAAGAAAACCTTGATCTGTTTGAACGTATGAGAAAGGGCGAATTCCCCGACGGTGCGCGTACTCTGCGCGCAAAGATTGACCCCTCTTCGGACAACCCCTATCTGCGTGATCCCGTTATCTACCGTATTAAGCACATTCACCATCACCGCCAAGGTGACGAGTGGTGCGTTTACCCGATGTATGACTTTGCTCATCCCATTCAAGATGCTCTTGAGGGCATTACACACTCTCTGTGCTCCAGCGAATTCCGCAACCACCGTCCTCTCTATGACTGGGTTGTAGAAAAGATTGGCTTTGTTCAAAAGCCCCATCAGTGGGAATTCGGCCGCATGAACATTACCTACACGGTCATGTCCAAGCGTTATTTGCGTCAGCTCGTAGAAGAGGGCTATGTTGACGGTTGGGATGATCCCCGTTTGCCCACACTCTGCGGTCTGCGCCGCCGCGGCTACACCCCTGCCGCACTCTTTACCTTCGTTCGCGAAGCAGGCGTTACCAACACCGACCACACCGTTGACGTTCGTCAGCTTGAAGCTTGCGTGCGCAACGATCTCAATGAAAACTCTCTGCGTCGCATTGGTATTGCCAACCCCATTCGTGTAGTGATTGACAACTATCCCGAGGATAAAGAAGAAACATTTGCTATTCCCAACCATCCCCAAAAGCCCGAGCTCGGCACGCGTGACGTTCCTATGACGCGCGAGATCTTTATTGATGCCGATGACTTTGCAGAGATTCCCCCTCCCAAGTTCTTCCGTCTCAAGCCCGACGGCGAGGTTCGCCTGATGGGTGGCTATATCATCAAATATGCCGGCATTGAGAAGAACGAGGACGGTTCGATCAAGTGCATTCACGCAACTGCAGACCTTGAGACCGGCAACGGCATGCCTGCCGACGGTCGCAAGATCAAGGGCACTGTGCACTGGCTCTCTGCCAAGTATGCTGTTCCTGCTACCTTTATGCTTTATGAGCGCCTGTTCAACATTGAGAACACCGCGGATGTTCCCGAGGGCAAGACCTATCTGGACTTCCTCAACCCCGACTCCTTGATCAAGCTTGAGAATGCGGTAGTTGAGCCTTCTCTTGCCGATGCAAAGCCCGGCGAAGGATTCCAATTTGTTCGCACGGGTTACTTCTGCAAGGATACCAAGAACGCAAACACGTTTAATAGAGTTGTCGGACTGAAGGATAGCTTCCCGAAAAACTAAATTGCAAAAAGCTCGCCTTTGGGCGAGCTTTCTGCTGAAAGGAATTGTATCTTATGCTTTCCAATGAAATTTTCAGTACATACCAAGCAATCTTGATAGAAGAGCTTCAACCCGCAATGGGGTGTACCGAACCGATTGCAATTGCCTATGCATCGGCGCTGATGCGCGATGCTTTGGGAGATATCCCTACCTCGGTGGAAATTTCCCTGAGCGGTAACATCATCAAAAACGTCAAAAGCGTTATTGTCCCTGCAACGGGTGGTATGCACGGCATCGAAGCGGCAGTTGCGGCAGGCATTATTTCGGGTCGATTTGATAAAAAACTTGAGCTTTTGTCTGCACTTGGCGAGGATGACCGCATCACTTTGCGTTCCTATCTCAAAAACATACCGATTCGTGTAACGGAGCTGAAATCAAGTTGCACATTTGATCTCTTGATTTCGGGCAGATGCGATGAAAACACCGCTCGCGTGCAGATTTCGGGTTATCACACAAACATCGTTTTGGCAGAACGGAATGGCGAGAGCGTCATTGAGCGCTACGTACAAAAGGAAGTGCTTGCGGCAAGCACAAAAAATGCTGCAAACCGTTCCCTTTTGTCGGTTGAAAATATTATCGAGTTTGCCAACACCGCTCCCCTTGATGACTTACGCCCCTATCTCTTGCGCCAAATCGAAATGAATATGGCCATCGCCGAAGAGGGATTGCGCAATCCTTACGGCGCATCAATCGGTCAACTCCTTCTTGGGGATGGCAGCGTCAGCATCAAAGACAAAGCACGTGCGTATGCCGCCGCCGGCTCGGATGCCCGCATGAGTGGATGTGAGTTCCCTGTTTGTATCCTCTCGGAGAGTGGCAACCAAGGTATTACGGCTTCTGTTCCCGTAATCGTTTACGCGCGTGAGACGGGCAAGAGTGAAGACGAACTATTACGCGCTTTGATTGTGGCAGACCTCATTACCGTACATCAAAAAACAGGAATTGGCTGTCTTTCAGCTTACTGCGGTGCCATTAGTGCCGGTGTTGGCGCTGGGGCCGGCATTTGCTACCTTGAGGGCGGCAGACTTCACGAGATTGCACACACACTTGTCAATGCGGTGGCCATTCTTTCGGGCACCATCTGCGATGGTGCAAAACCCTCTTGCGCGGCAAAAATCGCGATGGCGGTTGAAGCCGGCTTTATGGGCTGGGAAATGGCAAAGTCGGGACGCGAATTCTTTGGCGGTGACGGCATTGTTACCAAGGGTGTTGAAAACACCATTCGCAACGTCGGTCAGCTCGCTCGCGACGGTATGATGGAAACCGACCGAGAGATCATTCGCATTATGCTTGGAAAAAGCTAAACACGCATCATAAAAGCTTCTTACAAAAATTGAGAAAACCCTCGGCGAAAATCTGCCGAGGGTTTTCTTTTATTTGAGGTTACACAGTTCCAATTGATCGCTTTTCTTCTCTTTTTTATATGGGCAAATGCTTTGTATTCCGCTTTTCATGATCATTTTTCGGATAAACGGGTTACACAAAAGCGCTCTTTTGACCGATTTTAGGCGAAGTTTCCCTCTTAAGGAGCGGGTATTCTTGCGGTATATTGCTTGAACGTCTTTATAAGCTCTCCCCTTTGCAAAAGCATCGGCAAGAAGCTTTCCGCTGAGCATAGCATAGCTGATTCCCTCAAAGGAGCTCGCGCTGATAAATCCGGCTGCTTCGCCGACGAGGAAAACGCTCCCCTCTCCCGTGCAAAAATCCTTCATTCTGCGCGGACTTGAAACAAGGCATGCCTCGGTCTTTTGGGGAATACCGAAAGAATTGCCGAGAAAGGCTTCCAGTCTTTCTTTTTGTTGTTCAAATGCTGCGCGGCACCCTTCCCTTTCAAATGCACCGCCGAACAGAATGTACTCGCCTTTATGTATCGTCCACGAGCAGCTATCACTTGTTTTTGCATCAAATATGCAGGAATAATACGGCAGCTTTTGCCCTTTGTTTTCAAACCACTGCTGTATTGCCACATATTGCGTTTGCATGGGAATAAAAAAGCTTCGTCTTACAACCGAACCGCCACCGTCGGCACCTACAATAGCTCGCGTGTGTATATATATTTCCTTGCTATCTTGGCGAACAGTCAAGCGATAATGCGCGGACTCCTCTTTTATTTCGATGCATCTTCCCTTACAAATTTCAACGCAGGAAGGAACGAAAGAAATGAGCCACTTATCAAATGCTTGTCTGTTCATGTTCAAATAATGCCTTTGGTAATATCTGACGGTCTTTTGATCAACATCGATGGTTTCAACGGCAAAAATCTGCGGATCCTCAAGAATGCTCTTGGGAAGGACCAGATCGAATCTTGCCAAGAGCTTTTGTGCATCAGGTGCCAAAAGCCCACCGCAGGGCTTGGGGGAATCGGGAGTCTCGCCATCGATAAGAACGATTTTGCATTCGGGACGGGCACACGCCAGCTCTCTTGCAAAAACAGTGCCGGCAGGCCCTGCTCCAACTACGGCAATATCGTAAACTTTATCATTTGTCTGTTCCATTCAAATCTCCAAAAGCTTTCTTTTTCGCTTTGCGGCGGTGTTATTTGGCAACGTCTTCCTCAGTGGAGCCGCGACGGAAGAAATCCTTGATTTTGCTGACTTTGTTAATGCCGATCAAGTCAGAAAGCATTTTTTGAATGGTTTCGTGCACCTTGGGATCAAGGCTCCTCGTGTGAGAAAACCACTTTTTGCGTGCTGCTACGAGGTCGGTCAAGGTTTGTGCCCCATCCACCGAGAAAAGTTGATAGACCGCCTCGGCAAATTCTTCACGTTGCTCGGGGGTCATATCGCGTATCCATTGGTTTACGGTGCGGTCGAGCTTACGGCTATCCGCAGTAACGTCTTTCAGATGGACAAAGGAATTGCCCAAGATCTCCCACGAAAGTCCGTTGTGTTGCAAAAGTCCGGATTTTTGTCGGCTTTTGACAACCGTAAAGTTTTCATCATGCTCAAGAAGCATTCCTACAACCGAGGAGTGTGGGACAAGGTTGCAAATGAGGGGGCGAACTTGTTGGTAATCGGGATCATCCAAAATATTCTTACCAAAGCCGGGGCCGTCGTTGCTGTAAACCGCTGTGATGCGCTCGCGAATAGTTGGATCACAGTGCACCGCGGCATAAACGGCAAGGTTGCCACCCTTGCTATGCCCCGCAAGAATAATCTTGCCCTTATGCGTTTCGGCAACGGTATGAAGATATTCCACTGCTTTGAGTTGCGCAGGAACTACCGGCAAAAAGCACATATTCATATCCTCTTTCCAACCGACGAGCGTGTCGTCGGTTCCACGATAAGTTACAACTGCAGTGCCGTTGCCCAAAAGAAAGGTAACTGCCGAGAATTGCAACTCGGTTTTGGAATCGATCATATTGACGAAGTTGCACATTTTGAGAGGTCCAAATCTCTTTGTCGAGCGCATTGCGCGCATCATTTTGATGATATCCTTGGGAATGAGCACGCCCATTTTTGCCTGCTTGGGGTCGGGATAACGCTCTAAAAACTCTTTAGATGCTGCCCAAACAGATGGCAATTCCACATTTCTGCCGGGAGCGGGGACGATATCTTCCATATTCACATAGGAAAGCATGGAAAGAATCAGACTGTCTACCTCACAAAAAGGAGCAGCTCGAAAACTCAGATCTCCGCGCCAATTCAAATAATCGTATACGGTTCCCATTGAACTGCTCCTTTCTATTCAAAAAATTTATCCGTGATAAAGCTTTTTGGTTTCGTAAATCGGGTCGCAAGTTAGGTTAATGCCCAACTTTTTGATGGTATGCTCATCGCTTTCGGAAAGAATGACCGTAGAGTGCATCTCACAATGACAAAGGCGAGATAATTGCGAAGTGGCTTTAGCCGCCACGGGATCGTGCACTGCGCAAATGGAGAGTGCGATAAGGAGTTCATCGGGGTGCAATCTCGGATTTTTACTGCCGAGGAGCCCCACTTTGAGATTTGTAATGGGTTCGAGAATCTCGGGAGATATCAAATCAATTTTATCATCGATGTTGGCAAGCGTTTTGAGTGCGTTGAGCAGTGCCGCCGAAGCAGCACCAAGCAGGCGCGAAGTCTTACCCGTTACAATTGTTCCGTCAGGCAATTCAATAGCGGTAGCAGGTTTTTCGGTGGCTTCTGCTTTGGCTTTTGCCGTAACCGCTACGCCGCGCATATCGGGTTCAATTCCCACAGTTTGCATAATCAATTTAAGCTTATCTATCTCGTTTCGGGGACCGTTATCCTTACGCTGACGCGTTAGAGCCGCATAATAGCGACGAACGATCTCCTTTTTGGCGGCATCACAAACTGCATCGTTATCCACAATGCAGTTACCCGCCATATTAACTCCCATATCGGTGGGAGATTTGTAGGGGGACTCTCCGCTAATGCGGCGGAACATAGCGTCCACCACAGGGAAAATCTCCACGTCTCGGTTATAGTTGACAGTTGTTTGACCGTACGCTTCCAGGTGGAAGGGGTTGATCATATTCATATCGTTGAGGTCTGGCGTAGCCGCCTCATATGCCATATTGACCGGGTGCTTGAGCGGCAGATTCCAAATGGGAAAGGTTTCGAATTTTGCGTATCCCGAACGAATTCCGCATTTGCTATCGTGGTAAAGTTGGCTCATGCAAACCGCCATTTTGCCGCTTCCCGGTCCGGGAGCAGTAACAACGACAAGCGAGCGTGAAGTTTCAATATAATCGTTTTTACCGTATCCCTCGTCGCTCACGATGAGGTCGATATCGGCGGGGTAACCCTCGATTTCGTAGTGACGGTAAACACGCACTCCCAAAGATTCGAGACGGCTTTGGAATTTAAGCGCCGCAGGCTGATCGCCCCAACGAGTGAGTACAACACTGCCCACCATCAATCCAAGGGCACGGAAAGCGTCGATGAGACGCAAAACGTCAAGGTCATAAGTGATACCGAGGTCGCCGCGCACCTTGTTCTTTTCGATATCCGATGCGCTGATGACAATAACAATCTCCGCTTCGTCTTTGAGTTGCGTGAGCATACGCACTTTACTGTCCGGCGCAAATCCAGGGAGTACGCGAGAAGCATGGAAATCATCGAACAACTTGCCACCAAACTCAAGGTAGAGTTTTCCGCCAAATTGATCGATACGACGACGAATATGTGTCGATTGCAACTCTATATATTTTTCGTTATCAAAGCCGATCTTATACATTTTTGCGCGCTCCTTTACTTGAGGGAAATTGCAGGCGGTACTGTCCATCTCCCATGACTGTCAAACCCGTACTGTAAAACGCTTGGCTTGCCGCAATCAGGTAGTCGATGTCGGCAGAACCTGCGGTTTCGTACGCCGAGTGCATAGCGAGCTGTGCCATACCGATATCAACGCTGAGCATGGGCGTGAGTGTTGTTGCAATACTGCCAAGCGTAGAGCCGCCGGGCATATCACTGCGGTTGGCATACTGTTGCGTGGGAACACCTGCGTGCGCACAAATCTCGCCAAAGATGGATGCCGAGATGCCATCGGTGGTATATTTTTGCGCGGCATTGTTCTTGATAACCACTCCCCCGTTCATATGCGGTGCGTTCTTGGCGTCACAAAGTTCGGGGTGGTTGGGGTGTTTTGCGTGGGCGTTGTCGGCAGAAAGCAACATAGAAGATGCCAACGCGCGGCGGCGGTCAATGCCAACGCTCTCGCAGATGCGGTCGATCACGTCGGAAAGGAATACCGAGCCCGCACCCTGTTTGGTGGAGCTTCCCGTTTCTTCATTGTCTGCCGCATAGAACAGGTTGACGGACTCTGCATTTTCGCTCTTGAGGAATCCTTCAAGTGTTCCAAATACCGACATCAAGTTATCGATGCGCGGTGCCGAGAAAAATTCACCGTCAACGCCAATGCGAGTTGCAGGAGTGCGGTTATAAACGTAAAGGTCATAGCCGAGAATCTCCTCCTTTTGGCATCCTGCCTCGGCGGCAAGGAGAGCTTTGAAATCGGTCTTTGCATTTTGCGAAAGCAGAGGTAAGAGGTCGATTGCCGGATTGTAAGCACAGCCCGAATTGATATCTCGCTTCATATGGATGGCAACGTTGGGAATGACGAGCAAATCGCGTTCGAAGTTGATGAGGCGCGCTTCAATCTTCTCACCATTAGAAACAATGACGCGGCCTGCAAGAGAGAGAGGACGGTCGAGCCAAGTGGAAAAGATAGTGCCGCCATAGGGCTCGGTGTTCAGGCGCATATATTGATCAAATGCGGGCGAGAGCGATTCACTCTTGACCTTGAACATAGGAGAATCGGTGTGGCTTGCCGCAACCATAAAACTGTGCGCTTTGCCTGTGGGAACGCGGAAAGCAATCACCGAGGATTGGTTGCGCGTGATATAATAGCCCTTGCCTGCTTCGAGCTTCCATTCGTCTTGCTCGCACAGGCGCACGTAGCTCTGCTCCTCTAAAATTTGGGCGCAAGATGCTACGGCGTGGAATGCCGTAGGGCTTTTTTCGATAAAACTGATGAGCGCATTGATTGCTTTTGACATATCGTACCTCCCCACAATTGTGGCAAAAATGAATATAGTTAATAGTATTATAACACAATTCCCTTTTCAATGCAATACAAAAATGCAAAAAAATCCAATCCTTAGGATTGGATTTTTTATGTGCAATTTTATTTGGATTCGATATCGGCAACCTTTGCAGACTTCTCAGTTGCAGGCGTGGTTGTGTTTGTTTCTCCCGCCTCTTCTCTTGCTTTTAGGTCAGCAAGGATGCTTGCATAGGTCTCTTCATCAATTTTGAACTTTTTCATATAGAGAACAAAGCCGACAAGAATGCAAATCAGCGGCAGGATCATCATGGAAATTTTCATAATCCAGACAGCGGAATCAGGCATTGTGGCAATGATTTGTGCCTCGTTTGCGGGGTTTGCCGCGATGTCGTTGGCAATCATATTGATTCCCGAAATGATGAGTGTAAAGGAAACAACGCCCTTGCTGGCGGCTCCGCCAAACTGATTGATAAAGGGCTGAACGGCAAAGCTTGCGGCTTCGTTTCTCTTACCGAGCTTCCATTCGCCGTATTCAACGGCATCGGCGAGGAACAAAAGCATCAAAAGTTGGATGAATGCCTGGGCAAAGAAAAGTCCGAGACCTGCAATTACAATCAGAGGCAACCACTCGAAAGAGAGGAAGAAAATGATGTAGGAAATTGTTACGGCAATCATAGAACCCGTATAGAGTTGCTTTCGGGTAAATTTTTTGCGGAACAGTGGGAAGAGAGAAAGTGCCGTTAACTGTGCTACTGCAAGAACTGCGGCAAAGACCATATACATTCCCTCGTCACCGTACGCGTACTTAAAGTAGTAGGTACCAAACGCGGTAGTCGTGCAATAGCCCACCATAAAGAGCGCCATAGACACGGCGGTAACGAGAAGCTGATCGTTGCCGACGAGTGCTCGCCAAAGTCCCTTGAGGTTTGTACGCTCGGTTTTTTCAAGCATTGATCTGTCCTCTTTTACGCCGAAAAGTGTGATGCTTTGGAACAAACACATAATGATAGCCACGATT
>JAZSFM010000120.1:0-45210 GCA_045532215.1 Eubacteriales bacterium
ATGTCGTGGGCGCCATCCCCCACCTATGCAAATAAGAAGATACGAAAACCACGGCTCGTTGTGAGCCGTGGTTTTTGTGTTTTTTGTTCTATTTTCACCGATAAAGTGGAATTATAAATTTATTACATTTTCTGAAATATTAAGTGACTCGCCATCCAGCACAAAAGTTCTTGTTCTTTTTTTCTTTTGATTATTTTCATCATAACTATGCGTCCAAATAATTTGATCGGCTTTACCAATTAGAATATATTTTTTGCTTTCATTGCAAAAATCCGGATTATGAACACTTAAATAGAAACGATCAATACCATCGTTTGTAAATGTAAATGTTAAAACATCGTCCACAATTTCGGACGATAGGAATGTATAAAAATTATCATAATGCCTTCCGCCACAAGGATCTTGGTTGTATACATTAACGTAATGTGTAGCCTTATATATTATCACTGCAAATAATTCAGGTGAAATATAAGTTTCAAACTCTTTTGTATCGGTATTAAAAAACCACTTATCTTTTGCTTTTCTGTTCGTATTTATATATTTGGTATATTTTTTGATATTAGCCTCATATATGTCTTTATCATAATCTTCTAAAACGTTTAATATGTTTTCAAAAATAAATTTTCTTGATTCGTATTCTCCATATCCTAATTGATACTCTTTGGCAAGATTTTCTCTGTTCTCTTTTTCTAAATCACAATAATGAGAAAACGCGCACGCTTCGACAAGCAAACCTATCGCTGCTTTTGCGGTAAAAACAGGAAAGCCATCGACTTCTACAAGTTCTCTCCAATCTTCTACTTGGCAATGAATCAAACCAAATCTTTTGAAAATTCTAAAGTCTTCACAATATTTAATATTGTGTTTTTTCAATATACTTTTGCATTCTCTAATTATCTTAACGGATTCAAACATTTTTAATCTCCTTATATCGTTTATATGCTCAAGTTGCTTTTTAAAATCAAATTTATCTTTTAATTGTATTATATCATAGAACCCGTAAAATGTAAAGAAGATTGTTTCAACTTTCTCTTTGAAATGTATTTTTTCTGTTTCAAAATAAAAAACGTGAGGTTCTCCCGTTTGGGATGTTCCTCACGTTTTTTGTGGACATTTAGCGAATGTCGACGTTTACCTTTTTGCCGCTGTTAACGGATGCGGCTTTCATTACGGAACGGATTGCTTTTGCAATCTTACCGTGTCTGCCGATTACCATACCCATATCGTCGGGGGCTACGGAGAGGGTGAGCGTAATGGTCTTTTCATCCTCTTCCTGAACAACCTTAACCTCATCGGGAGAGTCGACGATTGCTTTGGCGATGTTAAGAAGCGTTTCCTGCAAGTTAATCATGCTGTGTCTCCTTATCGGACGGCTCAGTCAACGATGCCACTCTTTTTCAGCAGGGACTTAACGGTTTCGGTAGGTTGTGCGCCGTTGGAGAGCCACTTCTTTGCCTTTTCCGCATCAATCTTGATGTCAGCGGGCTCGGTGAGAGGGTTGTAGTAACCAATCTCCTCGATGAAGCGACCGTCTCTGGGAGAACGGCTGTCTGCTACGATTACGCGATAGAAGGGTGCTTTCTTCATACCCATTCTTCTCAATCTCATTTTTACTGCCATGGTTTGTTTCCTCCATAAATTAAAAAATATTTTTATTTTTTGTTTTTCTTGATTTATCATGAACGGTGAAATCAGAAAGGCATCTTCATTCTACCGAGCATTCTCTTGCCTTGCTTTGTTTTACCCATATTGGTAAACTGCTTCATCATTTTGAGCATCTGCTCAAATTGCTTGAGGAGTTTATTGACCTCCTCGACCGAAGTGCCCGAGCCCGCCGCGATTCTCTTTTTGCGAGACGCGTTGATGATATCGGGATGTTCCCTTTCGGCTTTGGTCATCGAGTGAATAATGGCCTCGGTGTGTGCCATTGCCTTTTCGTCGATTTTGACGTCTTTCATAGCACCGGGTTTTACGCCCGGCATCATACCCATCAACTGCTCGAGGTTGCCCATGTTTTTGAGCTGTGCGAGCTGATCGAGGTAATCGTCAAGGGTAAAGGTTTGCTGGCGCATCTTTTGCTCGAGTTCAGCTGCTTGCTTTTCGTCATAAGCCGCTTGCGCTTTGTCGATCAGCGTCAGGACATCTCCCATACCGAGGATACGAGATGCCATACGGTCGGGGTGGAAGGGTTCGATGGTATCCAGCTTTTCGCCCATACCGACAAATTTGATGGGCTTGCCCGTGACGTAGCGGATAGAAAGTGCCGCACCGCCTCTGGTGTCGCCATCGAGTTTGGTCAGAATAACGCCCGTGATGTCGAGCAGATTGTTAAAGGTTTCGGCAACGTTGACCGATTCCTGACCGATCATAGAGTCGACAGTCAAGAGAATTTCATCGGGATTGACCTCTGCCTTGATATTTTTGAGCTCATCCATGAGTACTTCGTCGATTTGCAGACGACCTGCAGTATCGATGAAGACCATATCATAGCCCTTTTGGTTAGCATATTTGATGGATTCTTTTGCGATTTCAACGGGAGAAACCTTATCGCCCATTGTGAAAACGGGGATGTCCAGCTTTTCACCAACTACCTGCAACTGTTTAATTGCTGCGGGGCGGTAGATGTCGCCTGCGACGAGCAAGGGGCGTTTGCCCTGCTTTTTGTACATTCCCGCAAGCTTACCTGCGTGGGTGGTTTTACCTGCACCCTGCAGACCAACCATCATAATTACTGTGGGGGGCTTGGATGCAATGGTGAGCTTGGCTTGAGAGCCGCCCATCAGGCGTGTGAGTTCCTCGTTTACAATCTTGACAACCTGCTGTGCAGGAAGCAAAGATTCGAGTACCTCGGCACCAACGGCGCGCTCGGAAACGATTTTGATAAAATCACGCACCACCTTAAAGTTGACGTCTGCCTCGAGCAGTGCGAGCTTGATCTCTCGCATACCCGCTTTGACGTCGGCTTCGGTGAGTTTTCCTTTGTTACGAAATTTCTTAAAGGCGTTGTTTAACTTTTCGCCCAAACTTTCAAACATTTACGCACTCCTTTCGTCTCTTATCCTCCTACGGTTTCCAAAAGCTCTTTTGCGGCATCGCGGACATCGCCCGCAACGCCCTCTTTTTCCATTAAGGAAAGCAAGTGTTCGGTTTGCGCCTCTACCAACTGAAAGCGCTTTGCCAACCCCAACTTTTCCTCATAAAAAAGGAGCTCCTCGCCCGCTTTTTTGATCAGCTCGCGAACACCTTGTCTGGAGATTCCAATCTCTTCGGCAATCTCTGCCAAAGAAAGATCATCGTTATAATAATAATCCAGCACCGTTCGTTTCCGCTCCGAGAGCACGTCGCCGTAAAAATCGAGCAAATAACCGATTTCAAGGTTCTTTTCAAACATCTTGTTTTCACCTCCAAATAGGTGTAAAGCAAATTGCTTTACATAGTATATCATAAGAGTTCTCTTTTGTCAACACTTTTTGAAAAATTTTTTCTTCTTTTTTTCGTTTTTCTTGCAGTTGCGCCTAAAATATGATATAATGAAGAAAAAACACAGGAGTACGTTATGAGAACCGACGTTTGGATACAAAAAAATATGCCATCGATGGTTGGCAAAACAGTTGCCATCAGCGGTGCAACGGGCGGGATTGGACAAGAATTATGCCGCCATTTGGCAGGGCTCGGAGCAAGTCTGTTACTCCTTGACCGCAACAGTGAGCGCTCGAATGCTTGGATTGAAAAACTCAAGGTAGAGTTCCCCACCCTCAACGCGCAACATTTGCGCCTTGACCTCTCGGATTTTGAAACAGTGCGTTCTGTTACCAAAGAATTGCTCGCATCGCCGCCCGATTATTTGATCTTCAATGCGGGAGCATATCACGTTCCGCGCTACACTTGTGACACGGGACACGACAACGTTTTTCAAATCAATTTTGTCGCTCCCTACTATATGGCGCGCACGCTTTTGCCCACAATGAAAGCGCGCGGCGGCCGTATTGTTGCCGTTGGCAGCATTGCGCACAACTATTCGCATATTGATCTTGATGACGTTGAATTTTTGACGCGCACGCAATCCTCAAAGGTTTACGGAAATGCAAAACGCTTTTTGATGTTCTCGCTGTTCGGTCTTGATGCAAGCGGAAATACGATTTCCATTGCGCACCCGGGCATCACTTTGACAAACATCACGGCACACTACCCAAAAGTGATTTATGCTATTATTAAGCACCCGATGAAGGTGATCTTCATGTCTCCGCGTCGCGCGTCGCTTTCCATTTTGGCGGCAATGGTGCAGGATGCAAATAAGAACGAGTGGTTTGGCCCCTCTCTTTTTGACATTTGGGGATTGCCAAAAAAGAAGCTGCTCAAAACCTGCCCCGCGGATGAGGCGGAGAAGATTTGCAGTGAAGCGGAGAGAATTGTTGCAAATTTGAAAGATCAAAAATAATTGAAATACAAGAAAGGAGAAACCGATGTCAAACTACCGCTTTATTTCCAAAGAGTTGATTCAAAAAGGTTGGTCGGGAGACAAAAAATACTGCGCCATTGACGAGTATGGCAACAAATTTTTGCTCCGTGTTTCTCCTATTGAACAATACGAGCGCAAGAAAAGCGAATTTGAATTGATGCAACAAGTGGCGGCACTCGGTATTCCCATGTGCGAGCCATTAGAGTTTGGGACTTCTGACGAAGGTGTTTTCTCTGTTCAAACTTGGATAGAGGGCGTGGACGCGGAAGAAAACATCCACAACTATACCATCGAAGAACAGTATTCCTATGGGTTTGCATCGGGGCAAATTCTAAAAGAGATTCACAAGATCCCTGCTCCCGAGGGGTGCGAGGATTGGGAAATCTATTTCAATCGCAAGGCAGATCGCAAGATCAAAATGCATGAGGAATGCCCTATCAAATGCGAGAACGCTCAGGCGTTTATCGACTATATCAACGCCAACAGACACCTACTCAAAGGTCGCCCAAGAACCTATCAGCACGGCGATTATCACATTGGAAACATGATGATTGGTGAGGATGAAAAGCTCTACATCATTGACTTTAACAGAAACGATTTTGGAGACCCGTGGGAAGAATTCAACCGCATTGTTTGGTGCGCGCAAGCCGCTCCCCACTTTGCCAGCGGAATGGTGGACGGATATTTTGATAACAACATTCCTATGGAATTTTGGAAATTGCTTGCTCTCTATATTGCCAGCAATACCCTATCCTCTGTTGCTTGGGCAATTCCGTTTGGTGAAAAAGAGATTGGTGTTATGCTCAATCAAGCCAAAGATGTTCTGTCTTGGTATGACAATATGAAAAATCCTGTACCAAGTTGGTACATTGGGATTATACACAAATGATTTTTCGGGACGTCACGGACGTCTTTACTTAAATCGCTAAAGGCTGGTATCCTTGAAATCTAAAAGACAAAAGCATATCAACCAACATTCTCCCTGTATGTCATTCTGAGCGAAGAGCGAAGCTCGTAGTCGAACTTCCGCGGGTTGAGCGAAAGCGAACAAGCGGAAGCGCGAGGCATTAGCCGATGCGGGATATGGCTTGAAATCTTGGTGGCTTTTCAAAGGAAATGTTACATCCACCGCGGCAAGCCACCCAGACTCGAAGCCATATCCCATCGTCGCGTTGCTCCTCGGTTTTACCTCGCTCCTCGCTCGGTAAAACTTCGACTCCGCAAATTGCTACGCAATTTTCTTCGCTCAGAATGACAAGCTTATTGTTTATATAGCTATTGAGGTTAGAAACCAAAGCAATCCACAAATCGTCAATTAAATTTTAAAAGGAGAAAAAGCAAATGGTCAACATCTTACTGGAAGGTTACGAAATAGATGCCCCATGGCTTTATGAAGAATTAAAGAAATATATAAAACCAATACACAAGGTGGCTGTTGTTGCCTTCTCTTTCCGCGATAGTCGCGTAAAATCTCTTGCAGATTGGAATGTCCTGTACAGCAAAGAAAACGGTAGATTTTACAGTGGTATCGTTGGTGGCTTTACCGCATATGGAATCCACGAGGAAAACATTTCGTTCGTCAACTATTTTGCAGATACGAAAGAATCTGCAAAGCAGAAGATTGAAACCGCGGATATTGTCTATTTTCTCGGCGGTTTGCCCGACAGAATGATGGATCGCATCAAGGAATTTGATCTTCAAGATATTTTAATGAAGCACCAAGGTATTGTTATGGGTTATAGCGCAGGTGCTGTCATTCAACTTGCGGAATACCATCTTTCCCCCGACGATGACTATCCCGAATTTGGATATTATGAGGGATTACCATATTTGAAAGATTTTTATCTTGAGGTACATTATGAGGAGACTGCCTCACAAAAGGCGGCTATTGAAAAAGTGATTGCGGAGCGCCAAAAAACTGTCTATGCAACCTCTCTTTTGAAAGGCGCAATTCTGGTAGATAACGGAAATGTTCAATTGCTTGGAGATGTAAAAGAATACAAACAAGTATAAATTCTGCACTTTCTATTGACAAACTGTCAAGAATAATGCTATAATTTTTTTGAAAGAAAGTTCCTTCATAAAAGGAGTTATGATTTATGAAAAACGGATTTTTAAAGGTTGCCGCCGCTACTCCTGTGGTACGTTTGGCTGACACAAAAGCGAATTGCGAGGCACATATCGCGCTGGCGCAAAAAGCGTATGGCGAGGGTGTGCGCGTATTGGTGTTCCCTGAATTGTCTCTCACGGGTGCGACTTGTGGAGATTTGTTCTTGCAGGATACCTTGCTACAAGGCGCGCAAGACGCGCTCAAAGCGTATCTTGACGCTACGCAAGAATTGGATATGGTATCGGTAGTAGGACTTCCCCTCTCGGTTGGTGCTCAGATCTCCAACGTTGCCGCTGTTTGTTATAAAGGAGATGTGCTTGGGTTTGTTCCCAAAACACGCACACGCCGCAATGCACGTCAATTTGTGGCTGCTCCCGATCTCTCGCACGAGATCGTATGGAATGGCAAGCCCCTTATACTCGGCACGCAACAGGTCTTTTCCTGCTCTACTCTCCCCTCATTGGTTTTGGCAGTGGAGATTGGAGAAGATATTCAACAGCTCTACGCCCCCTCTTTTTGGCACAGTGAGGCAGGAGCTACGGTGATTTGTCACCCCGCGGCAATGCCCGAGATTGTGGGCAAAAAGCCTGCACTTGATGTGATCCTTTCCGCGCATACCGCGCGCACGCACACCGCCTATATCACCTCGCTTGCGGGTGAGGGCGAATCGACCACCGACAACGCCTTAGGCGGCAAGAAACTCGTGGTTGAGAACGGTGAAGTTGTAGCTGAGTCTGTCCCCTTTGACGGTTCCGAGCTTCTCATTACCGAAATCGATCTGGAAAGACTGATGCACGACCGCAGAACATCCGATTTTTGCGAAATCGATGATTGCTATACCAAGGTTCCTTTCTCTCTTGAAATTGCAAAAACAAAGCTGACACGCAAATTTGACGCAACACCTTTTTTTCCGATAGCGCCCGCTGAGCTTGCCGCACACTGCGAGCGCGTGATCTCCATAGCCGCGGCAGGACTGAAAACGCGCATCGTGCGTGCTTATGCAAAAAAGATCGTGATCGGTATTTCGGGCGGTCTGGATTCCACCCTCGCCCTTTTGGTGATGGTGCGCGCAATGGACGCTCTTGGACGTCCGCGCAGCGACATTGTGGCAGTTACCATGCCCTGCTTTGGCACGACCGCAAGAACCAAAAACAATGCAACCGTTCTTTGCGAGGAGCTTGGCGTTGATTTTCGTTGTGTGAACATCTTCGATGCAGTCAACGTGCATTTCCGCGATATTGGACACGATCCCGACATCCGCGACGTCACTTATGAGAACGCGCAGGCACGCGAGCGCACGCAGGTGCTGATGGATATTGCCAACGACTGCGGTGGTATGGTCATCGGTACGGGTGATCTCTCGGAGTTGGCGCTTGGTTGGGCAACCTACAACGGCGACCATATGTCGATGTATGGCGTGAATGCTTCCATTCCCAAGACCTTGGTCGGTCACGTGGTAAGACATTGTGCAAACGAAGCAAAGGAAAGCGGACAAGATAAGGTTGCCGCGGCGCTTTATGACATCCTCGACACACCTGTCTCGCCCGAATTGCTCCCTGCAGATGCCGACGGCAAGATCGCACAAAAGACCGAGGACTTGGTTGGCCCTTATGAATTACACGACTTTTATCTGTATTATTTCATCCGCTACGGATTCACGCCAACCAAGCTTTATCGCATGGCACAGAGCGCGTGGGGCGAAAAATACAGTGATGAAGTGCTCAAAAAATGGTTGCAGGTATTCTTCAAGCGTTTCTTTGCGCAACAGTTCAAGCGTTCTTGCTTGCCTGATGGACCGCAAGTTGGTGAAATTTCGCTCTCGCCAAGGGGCGCTTGGCAAATGCCATCCGATGCCGCGAGTGCTTTGTGGCTTTGCGAGGTTGAAAAGCTGTGATAAAAAAGAACACAAATTTCGGCAGAGGGACCGTTTCCTCTGCCGATTTGTATTATAAAAGTTAAATTAAATCTTGCTAAACGTCGAAAAATGTGATATAATGATGAAAAAGACGGTTGGAAACACATTCCAAAATAACGGAGGCAAAAATATGACACCTATGTTGATAGGAATTGCGGGCGGCACAGGATCGGGAAAATCCACCTTTGCCGATGGGCTCAAAAAGCTCTTCCCCAACGAAATAACCATCATTTCTTATGATAATTATTACAAGCCGCAGGATCATCTTTCGATGGAGGAGCGCGTAAAAACCAATTATGACTGTCCTGACGCGCTTGATACGGATCTGCTTGTCAAGCATTTGCGTGAGCTCCTCACGGGCAAATGTGTGGATATGCCCACGTATGATTTTTGTATTCACACCCGCAAGAGCGAGATACTTCGCGTGTGCCCCACGCCCGTTATGATTGTTGACGGTATTCTTACCTTCCACGACGAGCGACTTCGCGAGCTGTTTGATATTAAGATTTTTGCGGATGCCGATGCTGACGAGCGCATTTTGCGTCGCCTCCGCCGCGACGTAACCGAGCGCGGCAGAGATATTGACGGTGTGATCAATCAATACGTGGACACCGTTAAGATCATGCACGGCATTTACGTAGAACCTACCAAAAAGTACGCAGATATCATCATCAACGGCGGCAGAAACAAGACTGCTCTTGACATTGTTGCCGCAAAAATTCAGAAAAAGCTCTCGCAAGAGGACTAAAGAAAGGAGAACGGATCGGGAAAACCGATCCGTTCTTTTTTCTTTTATTTGTCCCAAAGGACGATTTTCTATTAGGTCCTCAAAAATCCAAAGAAATCATAATTACGGATATTATCAAACTGTGGTTCGTCAAGATATTCTTTGAAATCTTGTAGCATAGGTGTTCCCTCGTTTCCAAGCCATTCTCGAGTGTCTTCTTCAACTTGATTGAACCAAGGAGCTGTATATTTGTAAATTCCGGGTTTTGCATAAACTATCTCATCATACGCTTTTGCATAGGTCTTCATTTCCGTCAGCAAGTCACAAATCGTGTCTGCCGATACATTCGGTTCTTGTTTTAGCATATGATTGATTTGTTTTTTTACGGCGTAGTACAAGCTGTGATTGAATTCAATATAATTTCCGTCTGGGAACATTAAGTTAACGACATCTCGCGCAAGATTGGTATAATCAGTAGACATTAACGACAAATCCCAAAGAATCCCCTCAACATGATTCATAATTCGTTTTTGTTTAAATTGGATCAGCTCATCTCCTTCCAAAATATTTTCCAAAACCGCTTCGCGTGAGATCATTGTTCGTTCGGGAATCATTTCTACATATTTTTTTGCTTCGTCCTTGCGTCCTCTCCAACCGAGAAGTTGTGTGATACCTTGAATCGCGTCTCCTCTGATAATATCGTCCTTGCAGTTTTTCACAACGGCATCGAATAACTTTATTGCTTTCTCTTGCTCTGCGATATATCTGTCATTGTCCTTATATTCAAAGGAACGGTTGGAAATGACCCAAGCAAGATTGATCAACCATTTCATATCTCCGGGATATTCAGATACTGCGGTCTCACAGATTCTTTGACGTTCTGCAAAATCTTCTGTCATAAAAGTGTGGTCGTAAGCCCGTTTGAGTTCATCATATCTCTTGTCAACTTCAACGTCGTTGACACCAAGAAGCTCGTCAGCAGAGATATGAAATAATTTTGTAATGGGAACAATTAAAGATAAATCAGGACTTGATACACCGGTCTCCCATTTTGAAACGCTTTGAAATGTGACATTCAGGCAAGCAGCAAGCTGCTCTTGTGTCATATGATTCTTCTGTCTGTATTCTTTTATCTTTTCTCCTATGGTTTTCATAATAGCGTTCTCCTTTAAGAATTAATTCCGTTCCGGTTCGGTGACTTTATTATAACAGAAAAATGTTATGAAAGCAATAACGCATTTTTTGAGCCAAATTCGAATTTGAAGTGAGTTTTTTAGCGGCGGGAGCAAGCCTCCGCCCTACAATATATCTCCCTCATCAAAAACAGCAAAATCACAAACGGCAGAGATTTTTTCTCTGCCGTTTGTTGTTGCACACTTTATCAGTGTTTATTTGTCCCAAAGGACGATTTCTTTCTTTTCAAGAGTTGCTTTCATATCTATAATGCGTTGGTTGGACGAGCCGCGGAAGCGCAAGGAAATATCCTTTAGCTCCTTTACGTATCTGCCATCCACCAAAACGTCAATGAGAGAGAGCATTTCGTCTGTTGCATCACAACGGGGGTAACTTCCCTCTTTCCAAAGCTCCTCATCAAGGGTAAAGCCCGTAAAGCACCAAATGGTCTTATCGGGACATTCCTCGCGGAAGCGGTGCAAGAACGGAACGAGAGCGACTTGATTCTTCGGCTCAAACGGCTCGCCGCCAAGCAGCGTCAAACCGTTGATGAAGTAGGGTTTGCAGGATGCGATGATCTCATTCTCAACCTCTCGCGTGAAGGGTTGACCGTAGCCAAAATCCCACGTTTGGGGTTGAAAGCATTCCTCGCAATGGTTTGTGCAACCCGATACAAACAGGACTGTGCGAACCCCTTCCCCATTGGCGATGTCACATTTTTTCAGTTCACAGTAGTTCATAGCTTACAGATGCAATACGCGCTCCTTGATCTCCTGTGTTCTGCCCTGATTCCAATACTGCGTGCCAATGTAGCCGCAGGTACGGCGTGCAACGTTCATCTTGCTCTGGTCGGTGTTGCCGCACTTGGGACACTTCCAAATCAGCTTACCGTCAACCTCAACGATCTCGATCTCTCCGTCCCAACCGCATTCTTGACAGTAGTCGGACTTGGTGTTCAGCTCTGCGTACATAATGTTATCGTAGATGAAGCGCATAACCTGCAGAACTGCTTCAAGGTTTTGTTGCATATTGGGAACCTCAACGTAGCTGATAGCGCCGCCGGGAGAAAGTTGTTGGAACTGTGCCTCGAACGCCAACTTTGAGAAGGCGTCGATCTCTTCGGTTACGTGAATGTGGTAACTATTGGTGATATAGCCCTTATCGTTGATACCGGGAACCACGCCAAATCTCTTTTGCAAACACTTTGCAAATTTGTAGGTAGTGGATTCAAGGGGCGTGCCATACAAGCTGAAATCGATGTTGTGCTTTGCCTTCCACTTTTTGCAAGCATCGTTGAGGTACTGCATAACGCTGAGTGCAAAGGGGGTAGCGGCGGGATCGGTGTGACTCTTGCCGGTCATATACTTAACACACTCATAAAGTCCTGCATAGCCGAGAGAAATGGTGGAATATCCGCCATAGAGAAGCTTATCGATGGGCTCGCCCTTCTTCAGCCGTGCAAGTGCGCCGTATTGCCACAGAATGGGGGCAACGTCGGAGCGAGTACCCTTGAGGCGCTCGTGACGGCACATCAATGCGCGATAGCAAAGTTCGAGTCTTTCATCAAAAATCTTCCAGAACTTTTCAATGTTTCCACCCGAGGAAAGTGCTACGTCGGGCAGATTGATGGTTACAACGCCTTGATTGAAGCGGCCGTAGTACTTGGGCTTGCCGTTCTCATCAACGTAAGGAGTCAGGAAGCTGCGGCAACCCATGCAGGTATAGCAATGACCTTCGCCGTTTTTGTCAACTTTGAGTTCAAGCATCTTCTTTTCGGAAATGTAGTCGGGAACCATACGGCGCGCGGTGCATTTTGCCGAAAGCTTGGTAAGATAATAGTAAGGAGAATCCTCATGAATGTTCTGCTCCTCGAGAACGTAGATAAGCTTGGGGAATGCAGGGGTAACGTAAACGCCCTCTTCGTTCTTAACGCCCTCGTAGCGTTGGAGCAAGGTTTCTTCGATGATGATAGCAAGGTCTTTCTTCTCTTGCTCGCTTCTTGCCTCGCCAAGGTACATAAATACGGTGACGAAAGGAGCTTGACCGTTGGTGGTCAAAAGAGTGACAACCTGATATTGAATGGTTTGGACGCCTTTGCTGATTTCTTCGCGCAGGCGTTTTTCAACGATTTTAGAAAGTTGCTCGTCGTTCAGCGTTGTGCCGATGGATGCCATTTCTTCCTTAACGGCTCTTGTAATCTTTTCGCGGCTTACCTGTACAAAAGGTGCGAGATGTGTGAGCGAGATGCTCTGGCCGCCGTATTGATTACTTGCCACCTGCGCGATGATTTGCGTTGCGATGTTACAAGCCGTGGAAAAACTGTGGGGCCGCTCGATCATCGTACCCGAGATAACCGTTCCGTTCTGTAACATATCTTCGAGGTTGGCCTGATCGCAGTTGTGCATATGCTGCGCATAGTAGTCGGCATCGTGGAAGTGGATAATGCCCTCCTCGTGTGCCTGAACGATCTCTTCGGGCAGAAGCAGACGGGTGGTGATATCGCGGCTGACCTCACCTGCCATATAGTCACGTTGAACACTGTTGACTGTGGGGTTTTTGTTGGCGTTCTCTTGTTTTGCTTCTTCGTTGCAACATTCAATCAAACTCAGTATCTTTTCATCGGTGGTATTGGAACGGCGAACAAGGGCGCGAGTGTAACGATAAGTAATATACTTCTTTGCTACCTCGTAAGCGCCGTGTGCCATAATCTGCGACTCGACCAAGTCCTGGATCTCCTCCACCTCGGGGGCGCGGTTCATGCGGATACAGCTCAGCTCCACCGCCTCGGCGATGCGCTTGATCTGCATGGGTGTCATTCTTGCGTCTTCTTCAACAGCTTCGTTTGCCTTCGTAATGGCGGTAATGATCTTACTGATATCAAATGTAACTTCGGAGCTGTTTCTCTTAATAACCTTCATTTTCTCCTCCTTTTGTTTATAATTTACAAAATATGTGCAAGCAAATTCGTCACATTGAACAACGTCTTTGCTAATATGCCTAAAGCGCATTTATATTATACCATATTTTGTGGTTTTGTCAAGGGCAAAACACTATATTTTGTGGTTTTTCGACAAGTTATTTTTTTGACAATGTTGCGACAAATGTTGCTTTTTGCGTCAAAAATTGCGGTTTTCAGGAGGCACAAAAAGCCCAAATTTTTGGGGGAAATAAAAAATATATTTTTTTGTGACAAAATCACATACAAACAAGGAAAAATGTGGTATAATAAAAGCGTAAAAAAGAAAAGGAGGACAGAAAAATGTCAGTTGTAAATATCAATCAAGCCAATTTTGAAAATGAAGTTTTGAACTCTGAAAAGAAGGTTCTTTTAGACTTTTGGGCTCCCTGGTGCGGTCCCTGCCGCATGGTCTCCCCCATTGTTGATGCCATTGCCGAGGAGCGTGCAGACGTGAAAGTAGGAAAAGTCAACGTTGATGACGAAGAAGCACTTGCCACTCGCTTTGGTATTATGAGTATTCCTACGCTGATGGTATTTGAGGGTGGAAAGGTTATCAAAACGGCTATTGGTGTCCGCTCCAAAGATGACCTTTTGAAAATGCTGGACGAATGAAAATAAGAAATCCGCCGAACATTTCGGCGGATTTCTTCATTTATAATATGTATGTTTATTGGCAAAGCAATTCAAGTTTATCTGTATCGATGATTTCCACAGTTCCGCGTGTGAGAGCAACCATTCCCTCGGTTTGAAAATACTTGAGCATTCGTGTGATGACCTCGCGGTGTGAGCCGATATGATTGGCAATGCCCTCGTGCGTAATTTTCAAAACTTGGCTACCCTCGATGGCGGATTCCTCGATAAGGAAGGATGCCAAGCGTTTATCCAAGCTCTTCCACATAATCTGCTCAATCAGCCACATCACGTCGGTAAAACGGGTTGCCATAATCTCGTTGGTGTAATTGGCAAGAGGTGCAGACTCCTCTTTGATATCCTGATACACACGAACAGGAATAACCCAGAGTTCGGTATCTTTTTCTGCCTCAATGGTAATTTCAAATTGAATGGAGCGCATCAGGCAGGATGCAGAGAACAGACACATATCTCTATCAAAAAGGCGATAGAGTGTGATCTCTCTTCCCTCCTCTGAAAGGATATAGGCGCGGAGTTGCCCCGATTTGACCAAAAAGAGCGATGTGCAATCCATACTCGCGTTATGCAACACGGTTCCTTTTTCTACTTTTTTGAGGAAAACTGCCGAGAGCAATTTCTCTTGGTGTTCCCCGTCCAGTTTGTTCCATATTGGAAAATAGGTTTGAAATTCCATCAGCGATCTCCTTTCCAAGCGATAATATCTTTCGGTTTAAGTTCATTATACACGTTTTGGGAGCAAAAATCAAGCCAAATTTACAAAAACAAAAAATTTTTGCCAAAAGAGGCAGGTTGTGTGATTTCATCACAGAAAAAATTTTCGTTCCATTGTATAATAAGAGCGTAGCAGAAAGATACACGAAAGCAAATTTTTGTGCTGCGAAATAAAACAGATACGAGGTATACTCTATGCAATACTTACTCGTTTTTATAGAAGGCGTTTTTACATTCATTTCCCCTTGTCTGCTTCCAATGCTACCCATTTACATTTCCTATTTTGCGGGTGGCGGTCAGAGACAGGTGAAACGAACACTGACAAATGCGCTCGGCTTTGTTGCGGGTTTTACAATCATATTTGTAGCCCTTGGGGCCCTTGCGGGAACAGTAGGCGGGTTCTTGCGTGAATACCGCGTTATTGTCAACATCGTTTCGGGACTTTTGGTGATTTTGTTTGGTTTGAGTTTTCTCGGATTGTTTGAACTCAAATTTTTCAAAGGCATTAAAAAGACGGTTGATCCCGAAAAAATGGGATTCTTCCAAGCGCTGCTCTTTGGTACGGTCTTCTCGATTGGTTGGACACCTTGTGTTGGTGCGTTCCTGGGCACTGCCCTGATGCTGGCGGCACAGCAAGCGCACGTTGTAGAGGGTATGTTGATGCTCTTCCTCTACTCGCTCGGGTTGGCAATTCCCTTTGTACTCAGCGCATTGCTGATCGACTATCTCAAAAACGCATTTAATTGGATTAAGAAACATTACAAGGTCATCAACACCGTCAGTGGGGTCCTTTTGATCCTGATTGGTGTGCTGATGGCAACCGGAACATTTGAGCAGGTAATCGGCCTGCTATCTTAAAGGAGGTTACTATGAAAAAGAAATTTTTATTACTCACACTCACACTCGTGCTGGTTACGGTGTTTTCTGTTTCCTGCAACATTCAAAGTGTGACACCCCAAAACCAACTCAACACTTACGCTCCGATAAACACCAAGGAGCAAGGAACACCCTCATCCACTCTCTCGGGTCAAGAAGCAATAACGCCCGCGCAAAGCGAAGATGCGGAAAACAGTGAAAAAACTACAGAACCACAAAAAACACAAGAAACTCAAAAAACACAGGAGGCAGCAGAACAAACGCAAGCACCTCCTCAAGAAACCACCGCTCCCCCTCCCCCTCGTACCGAGCCACGCGCCATGGACTTTACCGTTTATGATGCCAACGGCAATGCTGTAAAACTTTCGGATTTCTTCGGAAAGCCCATTGTTCTCAACTTTTGGGCAAGTTGGTGCCCGCCTTGCAAAGGCGAGATGCCTGATTTTCACGACAAATATTTGGAACTTGGAGACGAGGTTCAGTTCTTGATGGTCAATATGACAGGGGGACGCGAAACCGTTTCGAGTGCAAAAAAATTCATTGAGCAAGAAGGATACACCTTCCCCGTATTTTATGACACAGCATACAGTGCGGCAGACACTTACAGTGTATACTCCCTCCCCACCACCTACTTCATTGATGCAGAGGGTTATCTCATTGCCAACGCCATTGGTGCGATTGATGCACAAACGTTGCAAACGGGAATTGATATGATTCGATGAAAATTCAAACAGAGACAGAGCGCCTCTTTCATTGCGAGAGGCGCTCTGTTTGTTATATAAACCTTTTCGGTATTATACGGGTTCTTCGGTAGCGGCGTGCGCCTCTTTGATTTTGTTAAGATCAAAGGGCGTCGTCTGGTAAACGAAATAGTTGAGCCAGTTGCAATAAAGGAGATTTGCCGAGGATCTCCACGTAGAAACGGGCGTTTTTGTAGGATCATTTTCGGGATAATAATTTTTGGGAATTTCGATGGGTTTCCCTGCATTGACATCTCTCCAATATTCACGTCCCAGAGTTTCGGCATCGTATTCGGGGTGTCCCGTGATAAAGATCTGTCTTCCCTTTTTGGTTGAGAGTGCGAAAACGCCTGCCTCGGGCGAGGATGCAAGAATTTTCAGCCCGGGGATGTTTTCGAGGTCTTCGCGATCAATGGTTGTATGACGGGAGTGCGGAACCATAAAAACATCATCAAAGCCGCGGAATAGCATAGAGCGCTTGTAGTCGGCAATATGTGGGAACACACCGAACATTTTTTTGTCGAGTGTCTTCTTCTTGACGCCAAAGTGGTAATAGAGTCCTGCTTGCGCTCCCCAACAAATGTGAAAAGTGCTATGCACGTGCGTGGTGCTCCACTCCATAATTTCGCAAAGTTCGTTCCAATATTCAACCTCTTCAAACTCGAGCATCTCGACGGGTGCGCCTGTAATAACGAGACCGTCGAAATAGCGATCCTTGACCTGATCAAAGGTGGTGTAGAAAGCCAAAAGATGCTCCTCGGATGTGTTTTTGGATTTGTGAGAGCTTGTATGCATCAGCGTCAGCTCCACCTGCAAGGGGGTGTTACCCAACAGGCGAGAGAGCTGCGTTTCGGTATCGATTTTGGTGGGCATCAGATTCAGCATAAGAATCTGCAAGGGACGGATATCCTGCTTCCCTGCTCGCTCGTCGGTCATAACAAAGATATTTTCCTCGGCGAGTGTTTTGGTCGCGGGCAGTTGATTGGGAATTTTGATAGGCATTCTGTCCTACTCCTTTTTGTATATACAAATAAATTAGATAGATTCAAGTGCTTGCTTCAGGTCTGCGATGAGGTCGTCGGCATTTTCAAGTCCGCAGGAATAGCGAACGAGGTCACCCGATACACCTGCCGCGAGGAGTTCCTCGTCGCTCATCTGTCTATGGGTTGCGCTTGCGGGATGCAGACAGCAGGTGCGTGCATCGGCAACGTGCGTTTCGATTGCGGCAACCTTGAGGTGTTTCATAAACTTTTCTGCTGCTGCTCTGCCGCCCTTAACACCGAAGCTGACAACACCGCAAGTTCCTTTGGGCATATATTTTTTGGCGAGTTCGTAGTATTTGTCGCCCTCGAGCCCCGCATAAGTTACCCACGTAACATTAGGGTGGTTCTTGAGGAAGGTAGCAACAGCGAGGCCGTTGGCACAATGACGCTCCATACGAACGTGCAAACTCTCCAGACCGAGGTTGAGCAAAAATGCGCTCTGCGGTGCGGGGGTTGAACCAAAGTCACGCATCAGTTGTGCGGTTGCCTTGGTGATGAATGCCCCACCCAGACCGAACTTTTCGGCATAAACGATGCCGTGGTAGCTATCGTCGGGGGTGCAGAGACCGGGGAATTTTTCTTTATGTGCCATCCAATCAAAGTTACCCGAGTCGACGATACAACCGCCTACTGCCGAGCCGTGACCGTCCATATACTTGGTGGTGGAATGTGTGACAATGTCAGCGCCCCACTCAAAGGGACGGCAGTTGATGGGGGTTGCAAAGGTATTGTCAATGATGAGCGGTACGCCATGTGCGTGCGCCGCCTTTGCAAATTTTTCAATGTCGAGAACGGTGAGTGCGGGGTTTGCGATAGTTTCACCGAACACTGCCTTGGTGTTGGGACGGAAAGCCGCCGCGAGTTCTTCCTCGGTGCAATCGGGAGAAACAAAGGTGAAATCGATGCCCATTTTCTTCATAGTAACCGAGAACAGGTTAAATGTTCCGCCATAGATGGTGGAAGCCGAAACGACGTGATCTCCGCAGGTAGCAATGTTGAAAACGGCATAGAAGTTTGCCGCCTGACCCGACGAGGTCAGCATTGCGGCAGTTCCGCCCTCAAGTTCGCAAATCTTTGCCGCAACGGTGTCACAGGTGGGGTTTTGCAAACGAGAGTAGAAGTAGCCCGATGCTTCAAGGTCAAACAGTTTTGCCATATCTTCGCTTGTGTCATAATGGAAAGTCGTGCTTTGCACGATTGGGATCTGGCGCGGCTCGCCATTGCCGGGGGTATAGCCCCCTTGCACACATTTTGTTTCAATTTTGTAGTCTGCCATTTTGAATCTATCTCCTCAATACTATTTTCAAAGTAAGTCGGCAATATCATAGATAAGCCGCTCGGTCTTTTCCCAGCCAAGGCAGGGATCGGTGATGGACTTTCCGTATACCTCATCAGGACCGATTTTTTGCGCGCCATCTTCAATATAGCTCTCGATCATCAAGCCCTTGACCATCTTTTTAATGTCGTTTGAGTGACGGCAAGCGTGGAGAACCTCTTTGGCAATACGAACCTGCTCAAGGCATTGTTTGCCCGAGTTTGCATGGTTGGTATCCACGATAACGGCAGGATTGGAAAGACCGCTCTTTTGGTACATTTCGTACACATCGATGAGGTCTTCATAGTGATAGTTGGGTGCGCTGTGTCCCTTGGTATCCACATATCCGCGCAGGATTGCGTGTGCGTAGGGGTTGCCCGCGCTCTTAACTTCCCAACCGCGGTAAAGGAACATATGCGAGTGCTGTGCCGCAGTGATGGAATTCATCATAACAGTCAGGTCTCCGCAGGTGGGGTTTTTCATACCGACGGGAATATCCAAGCCACTTGCTGTGAGGCGATGCTGTTGATTTTCAACAGAGCGCGCACCAACGGCAACGTAGGCAAGAAGATCGGAAAGATAACGGTGGTTTTCAGGATAGAGCATCTCATCAGCACAGCCAAAGCCGGTTTCGGCAAGTGCGCGCAGATGCAAGCGGCGAATGGAAATGATACCGTTCAAAAGGTCGGGAGCGGCATTGGGATCGGGTTGGTGCAGCATTCCCTTATATCCGTCACCTGTGGTGCGCGGCTTATTGGTGTAGATGCGCGGAACGATCATAATCTTATCCGCTACCTTATCCTGCACGGTTCGCAAACGGGAAATATAATCAAGAACCGACTCCTCATGGTCTGCAGAGCAAGGACCGATAACAAGCACAAATTTATCGGATTTTCCTTCGAAAATATCTTTCAGCTCGTTTACGCAAGCATCGCGGCGCGCCTTGAGCTCGGGAGAAACGGGATATTCCTCCTTGATATCCTTCGGAATGGGGAGTTTACGGTAAAATTCCATATTCATAGCAGTAGGTTCCTTTCGGGTATATACAAGATTTTTGCTTTGGTTTTACTTTTGAGGTTTATCAAAAAGCATTCGGCGAGCGGTTGCTCGACGCATCGTTTCGCGCATTCCATCACTGTCGCCCTCTCTGAGGAGCGTGCGGAAGCGGTCAAATTCATTGGCAAAGGCATCCATTTGCTCAAGCAGTGCCTCGCGGTTGAGCAAAAACAGTTCCGACCACATAGCATCGTTGATTTTTGCAATGCGCGTCAAATCGCGGAAGGAGTCGCCTGTGTATTGCTCCATCATGGGGGCTTCATTGCAGGTCATCAGTGTTACGGCAATGCAGTGTGTAAGCTGGGAGAGAAAGGCGATCATACGATCGTGTTCTTCGGGGCTCAGCTGTGAGATGCGCGCAAAGCCGAGCACCTCTCCAAGATGGCGACAGGTCTCGATGGCTTCGGGTGTGTTGCGCTCGGTGGGGGTAATAATGTAGTTTGCACCAAGAAATACGCGATCGTCGCTGTATTCCACACCGCTGCTCTCACGTCCTGCCATAGGGTGAGCGGCAATAAATTCAACGTCGGGGCGCAGGATGCTTTGTACCTCGGCAACGATTTGGCTTTTTACACCCGTTACGTCGGTAATGAGCGTGCCCGCGGCAAAAAGATGCTGATACTCCTTAATCCAATTCAAAAAGATATGTGGGTAAAGTGCAAAGACAATGAGGTCTGCCCAGCCGACGGTTTCTTCTGTCACCTCGGTGCTTCCCTGCTCGATCATGCCGAGTGAGAGTGCGTAATCGATGTCCTTTTGTTCTTTGGTAATACAACGAACATGGTATCCTTGACGGCTCAGTGCACGGGCATAGCTGCCGCCGATAACACCCAAGCCGACGATGAGAATGTTAGTCTCTTTTGTAAGGGGTTTCATATGGGGTTCCTTCTTTTATGGGGTAATGATTTCGGTTTGAATTCCGATTGAGCGAATTCGCTCGAAAAAGTCGGGAAAACTCTTGGCAACTGCCTCTGCTCCCTCAATTACGCCCCCCGTCAGGGTCGCAAGAACAGCAAGCGACATAACAATGCGATGGTCGTTGTGTCCGCAAAGCGATTCGGTAGGAGCGTGAAATGCGGTGGGAGTGATAATCACTTCGTTGTCAAACACGTCAACTGTTGTGCCGAATTTGCGAAGCTCCTCTGCCATTGCCTCGGCACGGTTGCTCTCCTTGATGACCAAGCGACGCGTATCGGTAAAGTGACCGCCCTGCCCCTTTGCCGCCATAGCAAACAGAATAGGGCCAAGGTCGGGGCAATCTGCCAAAGATATGGTAGCAAATCCTTTTTCAAGACTTGCAAAATGTTCAAGATAAATGCGGTCGCCTTGTAGAGATGCAGGATCGAGACCTTCAACCTTTACATTTCCACCCACAAGATTGAAAGCAGATAAAAACGCTGCGCCTGAGTAGTCGCCCTCAACGGTGATATTCTGCGCCTGCATCGGATTGCCACCGCGAACACAGAGGGTAAAATCGTCTATCCAAGTAACGTCCGCGCCAAAGGCAGTGAGGGTTTGCAGGGTTAGAAGCACGTAAGACCGGCTCTCAAAGGGCGGAAGAATATGCAAAATGCTCTCACCTGTGACTTGTGTTAGGGCAAACAGCATACCGCTGATAAATTGACTGCTGACGTTGCCGGGAAGTGTATAATCCCCCGCAGTTAGGGGGCCTTTGACGGTGATACCCTGCTCGGTTTGTTCGAAGTATAAGCCGTGCTCTTGGCAAAGTACTTGGTAAGGTTCCATTGGACGGCGCAAAAGTGAGGGAGCGCCGATCAACGTGTTTGGTTTTCCCGAAAGCAAACACAAGGGGAGCAAGAAGCGCATCGTGCTACCGCTCTCGCGGCAAGGAATGAGAGTTCCTGCAGATTGCGAAAGGTCAACACCTTTGATGAGGACTGTATCGTTATCGATTTGACATTCTGCGCCAAGTGCGCGCAAGCAGTCGAGAGTCGCCTGCACGTCCTCGCAATCCGAAACACCGCAAATGCGGCTCTCTCCCTGTGCCATTGCAGCACAAAGAAGCCAACGGTGCGCCATGCTCTTGGAGGGAGGTGCACTTACCTCTCCGCGCGCCACGGATGGGATAATGCGGACGTTCATTTGGTTTCTCCTTTTGAGAGAAGTTCATATAAGAAATCCATTGCTTGCAAATATCCTGCAACGCCCTGCCCTGTGATGGTCTTTTGGCAGGCGGCGCGAATGTAGCTGATCTGTCTGAAATCCTCGCGCTCCTCAATTTTGGAGATATGCACTTCAACTGTGGGAATCTGCACAGACTTAACAGCATCGAGCAAAGCAATACTGGTGTGCGTATATGCGCCGGGATTGATGACGATACCATCTGCTCCCTCATAGTACGCCTCTTGAATTTTATCTACAAGGTCGCCCTCGTGGTTGGATTGATAACAAACCGCCTCAATGCCAAATATTTGGGCGTGATTGCGGATCATCTCAAGGAGTCCCTCATAGGTGGTATTCCCATAATGCGCCGGCTCACGGATGCCCAAAAAGTTTAGGTTCGGTCCGTTGATGATATAGAGTTTCATATGTTCAAAAACTCCTTTCTAATGCGGTTTGCCACCTCATCGGGGGTAGCGTCGGCATCGATGCGGCAATCTGCAGTGGTGCAGTAACGGTCATAGCGTTCTTGATAACGTTGGTGAATTGCCTCTGCCGAGGATGCCAGCGGCCTGTCACTCGTGGGCAAAAGTGCTTCGAGTGGACGGTCAATAAAATAAATTTTTCCATTTCGGCGCAAAAGATCAATATTCTCATCGCGCAAAATCGCGCCGCCGCCCGTAGCAAGCACGATACCTTTTTTGTTGGAGAGAACCTCGCGCAAAACGCGCGTTTCCAAATCGCGAAAAGCGACCTCTCCATCGGTGGCAAAAATTTCGGGAATAGAGCGTTCTGCAACACGGACAATTTCCTCGTCAAGGTCGAAAAACTCGCGTCCTATTTCTTTTGCCAAAAGTTTGCCTACGGTGCTCTTTCCCGAGGCGGGCATACCCGAAAGGACAATATTTTCGGTGTTTTTCAAAAGTTTGCGGTAAATGCGTTCGGTAATGCCCTCTTCATAGGTGCAATCGAGAAACAACTCGGATGCACGCACCGCCTGTGCAACCAGCATATAAAGTCCGCCCTCGGCGCGGATGTCGCGCTTTTGAGCTTCTATCACCAACTGTGTGCGCAAAGGATTGTAGATGGCATCAATAACGCCCTCAAGTTCTGCAAAAGCCGAAATATCAATGGGAGATGCCTCGGTATTGGGGTACATTCCTACGGGAGTAGTGTTGATGATGACATTGACTTCACTTTGATACTTTGTCAATTCGTTATACGTAATGACACCCTCGCCTGCCCGTCGGCTGACAATCAAAATCTCTTTTGCGCCAAGAGATTTGGAAACGGCAAGAGCTGTTTTTGAAGTTCCACCCGTTCCAAGAATAGCAACTTTTTTGTCTTTTAGCGTGATGCCGGCGTGTGCAATAAGTGCTTGCAAACCGTAAAAATCGGTGTTATATCCCCACAGCTTTCCTCCACGATTGACAACGGTATTGACCGCGCCAATCTCTTTTGCTCTTTCGCTGATGTGCGAAAGATGTGGAATAACTGCGGTTTTGTAAGGGATGGTCACGTTGATGGCAGAGAAATTCTTTGCCTCCAAAAATGCTTCGATTTCACTCAGAGAAAGTTCTACAAGTTCATAAGGTGTGCTTTTGAGTTGTTCGTGAATTTCTTTTGAAAAACTGTGTCCCAACTTCTCTCCAATCAAACCGTACTGCATTTTGTGCCTCCCTTCTCTTATTTTCTGTTTTGATTATTTCGGAAAATCCGTTCCGAAGCGTTGCGCCATCAAATCGCAAATGACAAGCGCCGCTACGCTATCGACAACAACGCGTGCACGGTGGATGATGGCAGGATCGTGTCTGCCCGAAAGCGTCAGAGTGACGTCTTCTTTGGTTTTCATATCCACGCTCCGTTGTTCTTGGAAAATAGACGGCGTGGGTTTCACTGCGCAACGGAAGATGAGGGGCATTCCGTTTGTAATGCCGCCGTTGATGCCGCCGTTGTGGTTTGTGGTGGTAACAACACAACCATTCTCCATACGAAACGCATCGTTTGCCTCACTTCCGCGCAAATCTGCCATACCAAAGCCCGTACCAAACTCTACGCCCTTGATAGCGGGAATGGAGAAAAGCGCGTGTGAGAGCACGCCCTCAACGCTATCGAACCACGGCTCGCCAATACCTGCAGGGAGTCCCGTGATGGCGGTCTCCAAAATGCCGCCAACACTATCTCCTTCACTTGCAGCATCCTCAATGCAAGCACGCATCAGGTCTGCTTTGGCAGAATCAAGCACAGGGAAAGAGAGGTCGGCAAGGGTTTCGAGGTCGGCCTCATAAGAATTGAAAGAACGGTCGCTGATATCCGAGATGCGCGAAATGTGCGTACCGACGAGAATGCCGTTTTGGCGCAAAACAGAGATAGCAATGGCACCTGCGGCTACGAGTGCCGCCGTGATGCGCCCCGAAAAATGTCCGCCGCCGCGCGAGTCCTGATAGCCGTGGTATTTACACTCTGCCGTGTAATCGGCGTGGCCGGGACGCGGAATGTTGGGTGTGTAGTCACCCGAGCGTGTATTGGTATTGGGAATTAAGATGCACAAAGGTGTACCGGTCGTTTTGCCCTCAAATACACCGCTTACGATACGGAATTCGTCCGGCTCGACGCGTGCGGTGGAGATTTTACCCTGCGGACGGCGCAGAGAGAGCTGATGGCGGATAAAGTCTTCGTCAACGGCAAGTCCGGGGGCAAGTCCATCCAAAACTGCACCGATGCACTCGCCGTGGCTCTCTCCAAAGAGCGTGACAGCTACGCTTTGTCCAAACGTATTTTTCATTGCTTTATCCTCCTATCTGCTCGCGGATGTATGCTTTCCAATCCGAAAGCAGCATTTTTTCGATGTGGAAGGAGCCGATCTTATCAACAAACACAACGTTAACAGATGTTCCCTCACATTTTTTATCGTGTACGGTAAAATTCAAAATAGTGTCGAGGTCTCCCTCAATTTGTGTGGGAAGCCCGAGAGATTGCAATACGGCAGTCAGGCGCGCACGCACGTCGGGCGTGCACATTGGGAGCATACCAAGAGCTACACATTCACCGTGGTAAAGGGCTCCATTACTTGCCGCTTCAATGCCGTGACCGAGCGTGTGACCAAAATTAAGAATACGGCGCAGACCGTTCTCTCGTTCGTCTGCCTCAACAACGGCTTTTTTGATACCGAGCGAGCGTTCAATAATGGTATCGATATTCTTCAATACCTCGCCTCGCTCAAAGATTTCAAAAAGTTCAACATCGGACGTCAGTGCCATTTTGACTGCCTCGGCAAGTCCGTTTGCGATTTGTCTTGCGGGGAGTGTAGAAAGCACTTCGGGGTCAATGATAACCGCCTTGGGCTGATAAAACGCGCCCACGATATTCTTGACACCGCCAAAGTTGACGGCTACCTTGCCGCCGATGGAAGAATCCACTTGCGAAAGAACAGTGGTGGGAATGTTGTAAAAATCAATACCGCGCATAAAGGTAGCTGCGGCAAAACCGGAAAGATCGCCCACAACGCCACCGCCAACAGCTACAACACAGTCGGTACGGCTAAAGTTGTTTTGGAGCATTGTAGCAAGGAGTGCCTCAAGTGTGGCAAGACTCTTGCTACACTCTCCTTCAGAAACGGTAAGGATATGTGCTTCGCGGCATTGTGCGGCTACGCGCTTTGCGTAGTCACAAGGAACACCGCTATCGGTAACAATGAGGACTTTTCTATCAAGAGAGAGCAACTCTCCTGCGCGGTCAAGTGCACCGCGTTCCAAGTAGATATCATATCCACCCGAAGGCAGATCTAAATGCAGAGTCATACGCCTCTCCTTTCCAAATAAATCAAGTATTGTTTTTCTCGTTAAAATACGTACCAACAAGTTTTAGGCGGTCGCAGAACAATCCCAGCTCGCGCATCATCCACTCGCCCGCCTCGGTGTAAACATCACCCTCCGCTTCAACGTAAAAATAATATTGCCACAACAGTTCTTTCATGGGGCGTGAGCGCAGGGTACGCATATTGAAGCCGTAGCGGCCAATGATATCCACCGCTTTTGCAAGTGCGCCTGCTTCGTGTTTGACTGTAAAAAGCAAAATGAAATGCTCGCCCATCCGCTTGGAATGGCGGCGGCTCTCCACACGGGAGAATGCAGCAAAACGAGTAGTGTTATTGCGGCTTGCGTTGATATTGCGCGCCAACACCTCAAGACCAAACACCTCTGCTGCCTCCTCGCTGGCGATGGCGGCTACAGATCTGTCACTCTTTTCTGCTACATATTGAGCAGCCAACGCGGTGTTGGAATACTCAGCGGTGCTCCAGCCGTTATTGCGAATATACTCGGCGCACTGTCCGAGTGCCTGCGGATGACTGACCACCTCGCGGATATCCTCAATGCGTGTGCCAGGCGTAACCAACAGATCGTGCGACACGGCAAGATCCATCATTTCGCTGACGTAGAGCGAGCCCGAGAACATCAGGTCGGTTACCTGCCCTACTTCTCCGTTATAGCTGTTCTCTACCGGCAGGATCACGGCATCACATTCGCCGTTCTCAACAGCGCGATACGCCCTAGCAAAGTCCTGATAAGGAACGCGTACCGCATTGGGGAACATCTTGCCCGCGGCAATATGGGCAAAAGCGCCCTCTGTTCCGCAATAAGCCACGCGCATTCCCGCCATCAATCGGCTCTGATAAGCGCGAGATACGGCCATATTGTTGCGTATGAAATTGACGTAGTATTCGCGCAGCGTCTCATCCTCTACAAGCTTTGCATTGGCTTGTATCACCTGCTCCTCACGGGCGGCATCAAGAATGGGCAGCGCGTGCTCTTTTTTATATTCAGCTACCTTTTCGGCGGCGCGCATACGACGGACAAAAAGTTCTGCCATTTGGGCATCCACTTCGTTGATCTCGCGACGCGCTTCCTCTAAAAGGTTTTCTTTCTTGTTTTGATCGGACATTTTGTTTATTTCTCCGTTTTGTAGGATTCTGCCAACGCCTTGAACGCGGGCAAAGATTTTTGAATTTGCTCGGTGGTAACGCAATAAGAGATGCGCACGTATCCGGGGCAACCGAAACTATCGCTTGCAACAAGCAAAAGTTCAAACGCTTTTGCCTTTTCGCAGAATACTTTTGCATCCTCTTCGAGGGCTTTGACAAAGAGATAGAACGCACCGTCGGGCTTGACTACCTCATAGCCGTAAGAGGTCAGCGCCTCGGAGAGCAGCATACGATTGGTGTCATAGATGGAAATGTCAGCGGTTTTGCCGATAACTGCGGGAATCATATATTGGAAAAGTGCAGGCGCACAAACAAAGCCGAGTGCTCTGCCCGCTCCGCAAACCGCTTGATAAACGGAAACCGCATCCTGTGCTTCGGGGTTGACAAGAATGTAACCGATGCGCTCACCGGGGAGAGACAGCGACTTACTGAACGAATAACAAATCAGCGTATTTGCATAAAAATGCGGCAAATAAGGAACTTCAACGTCACCGTAAACGAGTTCGCGATAGGGTTCGTCAGCAATGAGATAGATGGGTTGTCCGTTCTTCTCGGATGCTTCACGAAGGAGTGCGGCAAGCCCTTGGATGCTCTCTTTTGTCATCACCGCACCCGTGGGATTGTTGGGAGAGTTGACAATAATAGCGCGCGTTTTGGGTGTAATTGCTGCCTTGATGGCATCCAGGTCAGGTTGGAAGGTTTTTGTATTGCACAAAACAGGAACCGCAACGGCTCCGTTGCGTTCAACAAATACGCGATATTCCGGGAAGAAAGGTGCGAGCAAAATGACCTCGTCCCCTGCCTCGGTGAGTGCAGAGAGAGAGATTGTGAGAGATGCCGCCGCGCCAACCGTCAAGTAGATCAAATTGGGATCTGCTTTGGCGTTGTGCGTAGCGTTGATATAGTCGGCAATCGCCTCGCGGACACCTGCATCACCCTGCGCGCTTGTGTAACCGTGCAGGGAGACGGCATCTTTTTCTTGCAAAAGACGCGTCAAAGTCTCATTTACAATAGCAGGAGACGGCACGCTGGGGTTGCCAATGCTGAAATCAAACACATTCTCGGCACCGATTTCCGCTTTTCTCTTTTTTCCGTATTCGAACAGTTCTCTGATGACCGAGCGACAAGCGCCGAGTCCTCTCATTTTTTTGTTTACCATAACGTCCTCGCTTTATATAAAACACTAAATGAATATAGTTGATTATATTATACACGTGCGTGTGTGCGATGTCAAGTGGAATTTTGAAAAAGTGAAACATTCGGCTCCCAAAAAGCAGAAAAAAGCCCCTTAAAGGGGCTTTTTTGCTATTTTTTGATCAATCGAGCGCCTTTCCGCTATTGAGGAACTGTTGGAGATGCTCGTTTTGGGGATTGTCGAACACTTCCTCGGGTGTTCCAACTACCTCAATAACACCGTCGCGCATATAAATGACGCGGTCGGATACGTTACGCGCGAATTCCATTTCGTGTGTGACGATAACCATTGTCCTACCCTCGTTTTTGAGGTTTTTGATAACACGCAAAACCTCAACGGTGAGTTCGGGGTCGAGTGCCGAGGTGGGTTCGTCAAAGCAAAGAATATCAGGTTCCAGCGCCAATGCGCGCGCAATGGAAACACGTTGCTGCTGACCGCCCGAAAGCTGATAAGGGTAGGCGTCAAGCTTATCCGACAGTCCTACGCTTTCAATCAATCGTTTGGCTTTTTCTTCGAGTTCTTGTTTCTTTCCCTTTTTGAGGAGTTTGGGGGCAAGCATCACGTTTTTGAGCACCGTGTATTGCGGAAACAGATTGAAAGATTGGAATACCAAACCGAACCGCAAGCGTTTTGCGCGCAATTCGGAATCCTTCATTTTGCCCTGCTTAAATTTGTCACCGTCAAAGAGTTCTTCGCCACCAACAGATATGCTACCTGCATCGGCAAGCTCCAAAAAGTTGAGGCAACGCAACAGTGTAGTTTTTCCGCTGCCGGAAGAACCGATAATGGTCAAAATTTCACCACGTCCTAACGAAAAGTCCACTCCTTTGAGAACATTCACATTGCCGAAGCTTTTACAGAGACCGCGCACTTCTAAGTATTTTTTATCTTCCATACGTGCCTCCTTATGTGATCTCGTAGTAGCAGATCTTCTTCTCCAAGAAGTGAATCAAAAGTGTCAGCAAACCGCTGAACGCAAGATAAAATGCACCCGCATAGAACAGCGGCGACAAAACTGCATATTTGTTAACCTTTTCATACGCCACCAGAATAATTTCGGAGATGCTGAGTGCTCTTGCAAGAGCGGTATCTTTGACGAGCGTGATGACTTCGTTGCTCATAGGTGCCATAATTTTGCGAACAACCTGCATGAGCACCACGTGGAAAAAGATTTGCCACTTGGTCATGCCAAGCACCTGCCCTGCCTCAAGTTGTCCCTTTGGAATGTTCTTAATACCACCCTCAAAAATAACGGCAAAATAGCAAGCGTAGTTGACCGAAAACGCAAAGAGAACAAAGATGAATTGCAAATCTGCCATTTTATCCAAGTTCAGCATTGCGGCAAAATCTTTGTTTGGGATTTCGAGCAACACCGACGGAATAAATGTAACAATGATGCATTGGAGCAGCAGAGGTGTGCCGCGAACCACCCAAATAATGCCCTTCATTAACCAAGAAAGCGGCTTGAATTTGGACATGGAGCAGAAGCAGAACAAAAGTCCGAGCGGTATTGAAATAACGAGTGTCAGCGCAAAGAGCTTCAGCGTCATGCCGAAGCCCATGCACAGGTCATATAGAACTGACCAGAAATTCATAAAATTTAATATCCTTTATTCGTAGTCAAATGGGTAAAATTACTCAACGGGCTTTACAAGTTCTTCACCGGCAGAGCCTTTTTCTGCAATGATGATGGCATCGGCGGTATATTCGTAGAACTCCTCTTTGTTTGCACCGTACTTTGCAGCATCTGCCTTTTTGAGGATTGCAACTTGCTTGTTTGCAAGATAAGGAATGGAAACCTCCATTTCGGCAAGACGTTCATCGGTAATGGTCATACCGTTCCAAACAAGGTCGATGGAACCGTTTGCAAGCATGCTTTCCTTTTCATTCCAGTCGATCACAATAAATTCAACCGCGATCTCTGCACTGTACTTTTGGTTGAGGTAAGCAACAACTGCTTTTGCAAGATCGATGTCAAAGCCGATGAGCTCTGCATCTGCGCCATCACCGTCGGTGTAAGCAATGGGAGCAAACAGGGTGTAACCGATAATCAATTTTTTTGCGGTAACAACCTTATTCCAGGATTCGTCGGTTGCGTCTGCCTTGGGGTTGGCGGTGTCGGCTTTTACAAGAGTTTCGGTTGCAAGACCGTACTTTGTTGCAATGCTCTTATAGTCGGTGTCAGCAAGGGCGATGATCGCCTCGTTGATCTTAGAGATGAGGGCTGCATTGCCCTTTTTAGCGGCAATACCATATTGTTCTTCGGCAAGAACAACGTTGGGGAGAACTTGATAATCTTTGAAAGTGTCAACACTGTTCATATAATAACCTGCCATAACCGAGTCGATAACAGCGATATCGGCGTCACCTTTTACAAGGCCATTGAGTGCATCGAGCTGAGAAGGTACCGAAAGCAATTCCTTGCCAAAATTCAGGCCGTTGTCTTCATCTTCGGGCTTTTGACAAGAAGCGAACATTGCAACAGATGCTAACATCATAACGATTGCAAGAATAATGGATGTGAGTTTTTTCATAGTTTTTGTCTCCTTTGGATTTTTGTTTTTTGCTATCGCTTTAGCGCTTTATCATTTTACCACGCTAAAGCGTATTTGTCAATAGGTTTTTGAAAAATTTTTTAGATTTTTTTGATTTTTTTTGAAAAAGGCAAAGAACAGGCAAAAATTGAGCGCTTCCCTACCTTTTCATTTTATACGTGTGTACGCGTGTGTGGGAAAAGAAAAATAAAAAAATGCCACCGAAAAGCAATCGATGGCATTTGGAACTATACTGAAAAGTATTTTTTAAGGTATTTCCCCGTATGGGAATGCTCAACTTGGGCAATCTCTTCGGGAGTTCCCGTGGCGATAATCGTTCCGCCTCCGTCCCCTCCCTCAGGGCCAAGGTCGATAACGTGGTCGGCACATTTGATAACATCGAGGTTGTGCTCGATGACGATAACGGTGTTGCCTGCGTCACACAAGCGTTGCAAAACCTCCAAGAGTTTGGCAACATCGGCAGTGTGCAAACCTGTAGTGGGCTCGTCCAAAATGTAGACAGTTCTGCCTGTGGCGCGCTTGGAAAGCTCGGTTGCCAGCTTCACGCGTTGCGCTTCACCGCCCGAAATGGTGGTGGCGGGCTGACCGATTTTGATATATCCGAGACCAACGTCATAGAGTGTTTGGAGTTTGCGGCTGATGGACGGAATACCGTCGAAGAAGCGCACGCCCTCCTCTACCGTCATATCGAGAACTTCGAAAATATTCTTTCCTTTGTATTGCACTTCGAGAGTATCTCGGTTGTATCGTTTGCCTTTGCAGACATCGCAGGTAACGTAAACGTCGGGTAGGAAGTGCATTTCTATCTTTTTAACGCCATCGCCCTCGCAGGCCTCACAACGACCTCCCTTGACGTTAAAGGAGAAGCGTCCGGGCCCGTATCCACGCGCCTTTGCATCCTTTGTTTGGGCAAATAGAGAGCGAATATCGGTGAAAAGTCCCGTGTAGGTTGCAGGGTTAGAACTCGGCATACGACCGATGGGACTTTGGTCGATGCAAATGACTTTATCAAGGTGTTCAAGTCCCGTAACTTCATCGTGCTTGCCGGGATAAGTGATGGCACGATTGAGTTTATCGGCAAGGACAGGATGCAGGATGCCATTGATGAGCGAGGATTTTCCCGAGCCCGAAACACCGGTTACGCAAACGAACTTGCCCAGCGGAATATCGACGTTGATATTCTTGAGATTGTTGTGTCGCGCGCCCTTGATTTGCAAGAATGCGCCATTGCCCTCGCGACGATATTTGGGAATTTCGATGGTCTTTTTACCTGCTAAATACGCACCAGTGATGGATTTTTCGTCCTTCATAATCTCCTCGGGCGTACCTGCGGCAACCACTTCGCCACCGTGAATTCCCGCGCCGGGACCGATATCCAGAATGTAATCGGCACTCTCCATGGTCTCCTCGTCGTGCTCGACAACGATGACCGTATTGCCAAGGTCACGCAAGCGTTTGAGGGTGGCAATGAGTTTGGAATTATCGCGCTGATGCAAGCCGATACTGGGCTCATCGAGAATATAAAGCACGCCAACGAGCGCCGAGCCGATTTGCGTAGCCAGTCGAATACGCTGTGCCTCACCGCCCGAAAGGGTTCCCGCTTTGCGAGAAAGGGTGAGATAATTGAGCCCCACGCTAACCAAAAAGCCAAGACGTGAACGAATTTCTTTGAGGATTTCGGCGGCAATTTGTGCCTCGGTTTCGCTCAATTCAAGTGCATTGACAAAATTCAGAGCATCAACAATGGAAAGCGAGCAAAGCTCGTGAATATTCTTCCCTCCTACTGTAACAGACAGCGAGGTTGCAGAAAGACGTTGACCGTGACATTCGGGACAGGGGGCTTCCTCGATAAACTGCGCGTAATATTCGTTACCGTACATCTTCATACGGTTTTCGATCATCGGAACGATGCCGTCGAATTTAACGAGCTGATGGTGGTCTTCCCTGCCAAACCAGCGGTGAATTTCGTATTTTTCCTCACCCGTACCGTACAAAAGCTTTTGGTATTGGTCCTCGGTAAATTGCTCGATGGGGGTATCCATTCCAAAGCCGAAGCGCTTGCCAACCGCGGCAAAGAGAGGACCGTTCCAGCTTTCTTCTTCCAAGGTCTTGAAGCCGTTGACGGCGATTGCCCCCTCGGAAAGTGAGATTTTTTTGTTGGGGATGATGCGATTGACCGCGATAGTTTGCATCTCCCCAAGGCCGGCACAGTGAGCGCACGCGCCTGCAGGATTGTTAAAGGAAAACATACGGGGTTCGAGTTCACCAAAAGAAATGCCGTGCTCCTCGCACGCGTAGTTTTGGGAGAACTCGAGTTCTTTGGGGTCTCCCTCACGCGGAACGGTAACGATTGTCACATGTCCGTCAGCCGCACCGAGAGCATTTTCAACCGAATCGGAAAGGCGGGATGCAATTCCCTCACGCATCACAAGACGGTCGACAACGATGTCGATGGTATGCTTTTTGTTTTTGTCGAGTTTAATTTCCTCGGAGAGGTCATACATATTTCCATTCACGCGCACGCGAACATAACCGCGTTTACGTGCATCGGCAAACACTTTTTCGTGCATACCCTTTTGCGCTCTAACCACGGGAGCAAGCACCAAAAAGCGCTCTCCCTCGGGAAAAGTCAGGATACGATCAATGATTTGGTCTACTGTTTGCTGACGGATCTCCTTGCCACAGATAGGACAATGCGGAATACCGATGCGGGCATACAAGAGACGCAAATAGTCGTAAATTTCAGTAACTGTTCCCACAGTGGAGCGCGGATTGCGCGAGGTGGTTTTTTGGTCGATGGAGATTGCGGGAGAAAGACCTTCTATGGAATCGATGTCGGGTTTATCGAGCTGACCCAAGAACATACGCGCATAGGATGAAAGAGACTCAACAAAGCGGCGGTGTCCCTCGGCGTAGATGGTATCGAAGGCGAGCGAGGATTTACCCGAACCCGAAAGGCCCGTGACAACGACCAGTTGGTCGCGCGGAATTTCGACGTCTATATTTTTTAGATTATGCACCCGCACACCGCGGATGGTTATTTTATTGGGCATAAAAACTCCTATTTTGGGTTGATTTTATATAACGTGTAGCGATTTTAACTGTTTTTTCGACTGCTTCGAGGTGCATCGATTTTGCCCTCGCGTAGCTTTTTGATCTCGTCGCGCAGGTATGCTGCCTTCTCGAATTCGAGGTGTTGTGCCGCGTTTTTCATCTCAACGGTGAGTTCTGCTATGAGCTTTTCGCGCTCTGTTTTGGTCAGTTTGCGGCTCGTTTGTGCGGCCAGTCCTGCACGGGTGCGAACACCTTCCCCATCTTTCGAACCAACCTCAATAATGTCGCGCACGCCCTTGACAACGGTCTTGGGAATGATGCCGTTTGCCTTGTTGTAGGCATCTTGAATTTCTCGACGGCGGTTGGTTTCGGTAATGGCGGCACGCATTGAACGCGTGACGGTATCGGCATACATAATGACCTTGCCTTCGGCGTTACGCGCGGCACGTCCGATGGTCTGAATGAGCGAACGCTCGGCACGCAAAAAGCCCACTTTATCGGCATCCAAAATGGCAACCAAAGACACCTCGGGAATATCCAAACCCTCACGCAAAAGGTTGATACCGACGAGCACATCGAAGACACCCAAGCGCAGGTCTCGGATGATTTCCATACGTTCCATGGTCTCTACGTTGTAGTGAATGTAGCGCACTTTGATGTTGTTGTTTTCAAAGTACTCTGTAAGGTCTTCCGCCATCTTTTTGGTAAGCGTTGTAACCAAAACACGCTCGTTTTTTACAGTACGTGTGCGAATTTCGCCCATTAGGTCGTCAACTTGACCTTCTACGGGGCGCACATCAACTTCGGGATCAAGAAGTCCCGTAGGACGTATAATTTGCTCGACAACACGCTCGGAATGCTCGTTTTCATAGTCACCCGGGGTTGCACTGACAAACACCGCTTGTTGGATACTTTGTTCAAATTCGTCAAAGAACAAGGGGCGGTTGTCGTATGCCGACGGCAAGCGGAAGCCGTAGTCGACAAGGTTCTTTTTTCTTGCCGTGTCGCCACCGCTCATGCCGCGCACCTGCGGCACGGTGATATGCGACTCGTCAATGAACATTACGTAGTCCTCGGGGAAATAATCGAGGAGTGTAAACGGTGTAGCTCCCGGCTCTCTGCCCGAGAGGACGCGGGAGTAGTTTTCAACGCCCGAGCAAAAGCCAATTTCGCGTAGCATTTCAAGGTCATAGCGAACGCGTTCACGCAGTCTTTGTGCCTCTAAAAGTTTGTTTTCCGACTCAAAATATGCAACACGTTCTTCCATTTCGCGCTCGATCTCGGCAAGTGCCGCTTCCCTTTTCTCATCGGAGACGGCATAGTGCGTGGCGGGATAGATGGCGGCATAGGAGAGGGTGCGTTTGAGTTCTCCCGTTACAATGTTGATCTCGCAAATACGGTCGATCTCGTCGCCAAAAAACTCGACACGCAGTGCACTGTTGTTCATATTTGCGGGGATGATTTCGACTGTGTCGCCGTTGACGCGAAAGCAATCGCGCTTTAGCACCATATCGTTGCGGCTGTAGCTGTTGGCGACCAATTTGCGGATGAAAATATCACGACTGATAGGCATTCCCGGTCGAATGGCGAGGACGAGCCCTTGGTATTCGCTCGGATCACCGAGGGAGTAGATACAAGAGACCGATGCTACGATGATAACGTCGCGTCGTTCAAAAAGCGCGCTCGTTGCGCTATGGCGGAGACGGTCAATTTCATCGTTGATGAGGGCATCCTTCTCGATATACATATCCTTGCCCGGGATGTACGCCTCGGGTTGGTAGTAGTCGTAGTAGGAAACGAAATATTCGACAGCGGCATCGGGGAAGAACTCGCGCATCTCGGAGCAAACCTGCGCCGCCAAGGTTTTGTTGGGTTCGAGAATGAGTGTGGGGCGATTGGTGCGTGCAATAACGTTTGCCATGGTAAAGGTTTTACCGGATCCCGTAACCCCAAGCAATGTCTGCATCCGCTCGCCGCGCAAAATGCCCTCGGTCAACTGCTCTATCGCCTCGGGTTGGTCGCCCGTGGGGGAATATTCACTTTTGAGAACAAACGGCTTGCTTTGCATGAACGCACCTCCCTTTCGTTTTTCTCGTACCCTACAGTATACCACATTTTTTGCGGCAAGTAAAGCCCTTTTTGCATTTTCCTGTGTTACTTTTTGCTGCGTTTTTGTTGCATTGTTGGAAATAAATGGATTTTTGACGAAAAAAGCAAAAAAAAGATTGAAATTTGTGCAACTTTTTTTTGAAAAACTATGGAAATTTCAAAAAGTTTGTGCTATAATAAGATGAAATAGTGAAAAGTACCGTCCCGACCCCATTTGAAAGGATTTTAGAATGCCCGAATACATCGAAAAAAGCGAACCCGTTACACTACCTGTCATTGCTCTGCATGGCACGGTAGCATTCCCCCAAATCACCATCAACTTTGAAGCAGGCGATGAAAGTGCCGCAACCGCTGCCAAAGCAGCCGCAGCAAGCACCTCTTTTTTGTTCCTGACCACCTATAACGAAAACCTCGAGGGGGGCGAGGAAACCGAATTCCCCTTCTATCGCGTGGGAACCGTTGTACGCATCAAACAGATGATTCGTACCCCCGAAGGAAAAACACGCATCATTGCCGAAGGACTTGTCAGAGCGACTGTAAACTCCTATCGCACCATCCTCGGTTACACCGAAGCAGACCTTGTTTGCAGACACGTTGACTTGCCCGATTTGGGCGGTGTTCAAGGTCGTGCCGCAGTGAATGAAATGCGCAGAGCAGCCGAAAAGAATATGCGTCTGCTCCCTGCAGAATCAACAGATTTACTCAACACAATTCGCACCATAAAAGACCCCGGTGCACTTGCCGATTTTATTGCGGCTCATATTTTGGTACGCCCTGCAGACAAGCAGGCCATTTTGGAATGTATCGATCCCTTTGCACGCGCCGAAATCCTTTTGAGCATCCTCGCCGAAGAGGCGGTTGTGATGGAGGAAGAGTCGCGTATTCGTAAACGCGTGAGCGCGCGCATGAACCGCCATCAAAAAGAGTATTATCTGCGCGAGCAAATCAAGGTTATCCAAGAAGAACTTGGCGAGGGCGATGACGTTGCCGAGTTTGCTCAAAGAATTGAAACGGCCAACCTCCCCCCTGAGGTTGAAGCAAAACTGACCAAAGAAAATGACCGCCTTGCCAAAACGCCTTTCGGTTCTGCCGAGGCAACGGTTTTGGCAAATTATTTGGATACTTGCCTTTCCATTCCGTGGAATGCAACCACAAAAGACCGTCTCAGCTTCACCGCTGTGCAAAAGGTTTTGGACGCCGACCACAACGGACTTGAGGAAGTCAAGGAACGCATTGTGGAATACATTGCCGCAAAGCAGCTCAATCCCGACCTGAACAATCAAATTCTTTGCCTTGTCGGCCCTCCCGGCGTGGGCAAAACGTCGATTGCTTCTTCCATTGCGCGAGCAATGAACCGCAAGTACGTACGCATCTCGCTTGGTGGTGTGCGTGACGAAGCCGACATCCGCGGTCACCGCAAAACCTACATTGGCGCAATGCCGGGTCGTATCATTACCGCTCTTACACAGGCCGAGGTTCGCAATCCGCTCATTCTTCTCGACGAGATTGACAAGCTCACCCGTGATTCGCACGGCGATCCTACCTCTGCTCTTCTCGAGGTTCTCGACGGTGAGCAAAACAAGAACTTCCGCGACCACTTTGTAGAACTCCCCTTTGACCTTTCCGATTGCGTCTTCATCGCAACGGCAAACGACCTCGGAAGCATTCCCAAGCCCTTGATCGACCGTATGGAGATCATCGAGCTCTCCACTTACACAAAACGCGAAAAGTTGGAGATTGCAAAAGACCATCTTATCCCCAAGCAGCTGAAGCGTCACGGTATGACCAAGAAGATGCTGAAGATCACCGAGGATGCGCTCGTTGAAATCATCGACTACTACACACGCGAGGCGGGTGTACGTAATTTGGAGCGCACCATTGCAACGCTTTGCCGCAAAACCGGTAAAAAGATGCTGGAGACCGAGGTCAAGAGCATTACGGTAAAAGCGGGCGACGTCAAGACCTATCTTGGCGAGAGAAAGCTGTTGCCCGAAACCATTGATGCCGAGGATCCCGTAGGATGTGTCAACGGACTTGCCTACACCGAGTTTGGCGGAAGTCTTCTCAAGGTTGAAGTTGCCATTCTCGACGGAACCGGCAAAATTGAAACCACCGGCTCGCTTGGCGACGTAATGAAGGAATCGGCACAAATTGCCGTTAGTTACGTTCGCTCGGTTGCCAAGGAATTTGGCATTCCCACCGACTTCTACAAGACCAAGGATATTCACATCCATTTCCCCGAGGGTGCAATCCCGAAGGACGGTCCCTCTGCAGGCGTTACGATGGTAACTGCTCTGATCAGTGCACTGACAGGTAGAGCCGTTCGCCGTGATGTTGCTATGACGGGCGAGATCAGCTTGCGCGGAAACGTGCTCCCGATTGGCGGTCTCAAGGAAAAAACCATGGCAGCTTACAGTGCGGGGGTTAAAACTGTACTCATCCCCGAAGAGAATATGCGTGACCTGGCGAAAATTGATGCAATGGCGCGCGACAACCTGCACTTTGTTCCCTGCCGCCGCGCATCCGACGTATTGCAGGCAGCACTCCTCCCCGCAAAAAAGACCGCTCCCACAGAAACGATTGAAAAATCGGCAGATGCGGTTGCGGCTTCCACCTTTGTTCCCACCACAAACATTCAACCGCAGGTTCGCCTGTGATTCACTTCCACGAAAGGAGATGCGATATGGCACTCAACCTCAACAAAACCGAGCTTCGCATTAGCGCAGGACTTCCCAAACAGTTCCCTCGTGACGCTATGGTGCAGATCGCCTTTTCGGGCAGATCAAACGTAGGCAAAAGTTCGCTGATCAATTCGCTGCTCGGTCGCAAGTCTTTGGCGCGTGTCAGCTCCTCTCCCGGTAAAACCATTACCATCAACTTCTACGACGTTGACAAATCACTCTTCCTCGTTGACCTGCCCGGCTACGGCTTTGCAAAAAGAGCCCCCGCCGATAAAGCACAATGGTCGGCATTGACCGACGGCTATTTTACGCAAAACCCCAACATCGATCTACTCAAACTTGTTATTCAGTTGGTAGACAGCCGCATCGGCCCTACCGCCGACGATGAGATGATGCTCTCTTTCCTGCGTGAAGCGGATATTCCCTTTTTGGTGGTTGCCACCAAGTCGGATAAGCTTAATGCAACCGAGCGCAGAAATAGCGAAGAGCTCCTGTGCAGTCACCCCGACATCCCTGCCGACACCCCCATCGTGTTCTACTCGGCTCTCAAGGGAGAAGGACGCGCTGACCTTTGGCGACTGATCGCTGAATACACCGGCTTGAAACTGTAATTTTTTTGAAAGTGAGAACCGTTTTTCAAAATGTTATTCGATATCCTCTCCGGCGGTAATATTGTCGATATTGTCGTCTCGCTCATATTTAGTATGCCCATCATTATGTTTGCTCTCTCCTTGCACGAGACAGCGCACGGATACGTGGCATACAAATGCGGTGACAACACCGCCTACAATCTCGGGCGTTTGACGCTCAACCCCTTAAAGCACATTGACCCGATGGGATTTTTGTGTATGTTCGTGCTTGGTTTTGGTTGGGCAAAGCCCGTGCCGATCAACACGCGCAACTTCCGCAATCCAAAACGCGGTATGGCACTCTCTGCCCTGGCAGGCCCTGCTGCCAACGCCATTGTGGGTTTGATCAGTGCCGCTTTGTATGGCTTTTTCGTTGCTTTGCAAGCTTATCTTGCCTACACCGGTGTCTCCCAATTTGTATTTACCTGTTTGGGTTACACTTGCGACCTGTTTTGTCTCTCGGCGCTTTATAACTTCCTGTTTATGGCGTTCAATCTCATCCCTGTCCCTCCGTTTGATGGCTCGCGTATAGCATTGGCGTTCCTCCCCTCGAAAATTTACTTTGGCTTAATGAAATACGAGCGCCAAATTATGATTGGTTTGCTCGTGGCACTCTTGGTGCTCTCTCGCCTTGGTTTTTCCCCCTTCTCTTGGATTGCCAACAAGCTCACGATTGCAATCGCAAATCCCGTTTGCGAGCTGTTTATCAACGTGTTTGGCTCTCTTATCTAACACGATAACTCACAGAAAGGATCCAACCTCACCTTATGGAAGCACTCACCTACCGACTGGATCAGTTTGAAGGTCCCCTTGACCTATTACTGATGCTGATTCAGAAGAACAAAGTGAATATTATCGATATTCCCATCGCACTCATCTGCGACCAATACCTTGAGTACCTCAAGGCGGCGCAGGATATGGATATGGAGATTGCGGGTGAATTCATCGTTATGGCGAGCGAACTGATGCTCATCAAGAGCCGTTTGCTCCTCCCCAAGGTTGAGGAAGACGAGAAAGATCCCCGTGCCGACCTCGCCGAAGCATTGCTCCGCTATCAGCAGGCAAAGCAGGCGGTGGCAAAAATGATTCCCCTTTATCAAACTTATAGCGGTCGTATGGTTAAGGACACCGACGAAATCTCGGTGGATACCTCTTATGTTACAGACCAAGAAGTGACGCAGCTTTGCGCTGCTGTTCGCCGCATAATTGCGGCAAATGAATCGCGCCCACGCGCGGAAAGACAAACCTTTGCACCCTTGGTTGCCAAGCCCATCATTCCCGTCGACGTTAAAATCGTGGGCATTCTTCATCGAATGTCCCGCAAGAGAGATACCTCAATGCAGGAACTCTTGCACGACGCTGTATCGCTGAGTGATATGATTGCCATCTTCTTGGGCATTCTCGAGCTTGTCAAGGTGCGCAAAATTTTGATTGACGAAGATCCCGACTCCTACACCGTTATTCACGGCGTCAATACTCGCTTTGTGGTAAACGATACGCCCCCTGCCGAGGGTGAAGAGGAGAAAGAATACAATCCCGCCGTTCACGGAGATGAGCCCATTCCGCTCTCCTCCAAGGCGGAAATGCACCGCGAGCAAAGACGTATCATTCGCGAAGCAAAGCTTGCCGAAAAGAAGCGTTTACGTGCAGAAGAACGCGCTCGCCGTGCCGAGGAACGCCGTCGCGCCAAGGAAGAGGCAATGGGTCAGACTTTGATTGAAGCTGACATCATTCCCGAAGACGACAGCGACCTTGAGGCAGAAGCCAAAATTGCGGAGATGCTTGATAATCAACTCTCCGAGGATGACGAAGATCTCCTCGATGATATCGGTTTGGATATGAACGATATCATCAAATCGATGGCCAAGCAGGCCAAGCACCTTCCCGATAGCAATGAATAAAATTCCCGAAAGGATTTAGCGCAGATATTATGGAACAAAAGAAAGAATCCGCTCCATATCTCGAGCAGCTGACAAGCGAACAGGATCTCAAGCAAGTAATTGAGGCAATTCTGTATGCCGCCGGCTACCCGATGCGATATGACAAGCTGGGTGAACTTTTGGGCCTGAGTACAAAAGACGTGAAAACCTTGGTGCGCTCAATGGCAGACCATTTTGCCCAAGAGGATACACACCACGGAATTCAGTTGTTACTCTACCCCACCACCTGTCAGCTCGCTACCAAGGAGCGTTATGCCCCATACATCCGAGAAGCTCTCGGCATTCGCCGCGGTGGAAACCTCTCGGCATCCTCAATGGAGGTGCTTGCAGTGGTCGCCTACAACCAACCCGTAACGAGATCGTATATCGATCTTGTACGCGGTGTGGATAGTTCTTATGCCGTCAACTCACTTCTTGACAAGGGGCTCATAGAGGCCGCGGGACGTCTTGATGCGCCCGGTCGCCCAATGCTTTACGTCACCACCGATAAGTTCTTGCGAGTATTCGGGCTCAATGCTCTGGATGAGCTTCCCGAAACCGAGGCCTTAAGTGTGGCTGCCGCACAAGTAGAGGGGTCAGACGCAAATCAAGAAACCGACGAGGCAGAACAACTGGCACTTGATGTGGAAAACGAGGTTATACCGAGTGACTACACCGAGCCGGTTGATGGTGAAGAGGAAGACGTTGCCATTGAGGCACACGCCACACCCCCACCTGACTCCAATGAAAAGGAGGACCTGCCTTGACTGTATTGATTACTATATTAATTATACTCGGTGTACTCTTGGTCACAGCCGTACTGCTCCTCTTTGTTGGCAATGCAAGTATCCGCATCGTTACCGAAAAAGAGTTACGCGTCCTGATCTCGATCTGCGGTATTCGATTTACCATCTATCCGGATAAAAAGAATGCTCAAAAAAAACCGAAGAATCTTGCAAAATGCCACAATCCCGAAGCGATTCTCAGGCGAGAGTTGAGGCGTCAGCAAAAAGCGCATATAAAAGCTGCGCGCAAAAAGCTGCGAGCCATCAAACGAGCCGCAAGACGTTCCGAGAAAAAGATTGGCATTCCAAAACAGTATTGTCCCGTTCCCAATCTCAAAGAGAATTTGGAAATGGTTTTGGCTCTTGCAAAAAAGCTCTACCGCAAAACGCGCGGCAAGGTCAAAATCAAAATCAACAAATTACACATTCGCGTTGCAACCAACGACGCGGCGCACACTGCTCTGTTCTACGGAGTTGTGCTCCAACTGCTCTCCTATATAATAGGATTCATTGAGAGCAAGTACACAAGAATTCAACGCAAAGATGGCGATCTTGCTGTGGAAGCTGATTATACAACTTCCGAATGCAGTGCAGATCTGGATCTTGTTCTTTCTGCTAAAATCTGGCGCGCAATCATTATCATCATCGAAATGATAGACGCTTACGATGCGGAAAAGAAGAAGACCTATCGCAAAGCTGCTCTGCGTGAGCGCGAGCAGCTCAACAATCCCCCTCGATTTAATTTGAAAAATATATTAACACGTATACGAAAGGATCATTCATTATGGAAAACGAATCTTCTATCAAGGAAATAATCCGGAATTCGCTGGACCAGGTGCGCTCTATCATTGATGCGGACACCATTGTGGGTAAGCAGATTGTTACCTCTAGCGGCATGGTGATTATTCCGATTTCCAAGCTCTCGATGGGTATTGCCACCGGTGGCTTGGATCTGCCCACAAAAACTGCAGACCTGGGCGGAAAGAAAAACTTTGGCGGTGGCGGCGGAACCGGTGTCAGCGTAGTTCCCGTTGGCTTTTTGACCATCACCCCCGAAGGCAAGGTGGATATGATCCCCATGACGTCGGAAAAGCTTACTCCCGTAGAGGTCGTTGCAGACCTGATCTACAACTCCCCCGACATCATCGGCCGTATTAAAAACGTGTTGGCAAACGGTTATCAAGAGCCGCAAGAAGACAGTGCCGATATCGCAATTCAACCCGAGCTTGCCGATGAATATCGTGATCAACTCATCGTTGGTGCAGGGGGTGCTATCGCTCCTATGTACGACGGTGCAGTTGCTGCCGAAACCGAACATATCTTTTATGAGGATGAGGGCGAGGCCTACGCTAATTCTAGGTACGGACAGAAACAACTCAAACTTGACGACAAGGCCGAAAAGAAGAGAGCCAAAAAATCTGCAAAACTGCAGAAAGAAGCCGACAAGAACAGTGCCAATATGGCACGAGTCCAAGCAGAAATTTCTGCTCTCGATATGGCTCTCGGTGCAGCTCAAACTCCCGAGGAAAGAGAATACCTGCAAAATGCTCTTGACCAAGCAAGAATCAAGGAACAACGCGAAAGCGAAAAGCAGGCAAAAATCTTTGCTGCTCAACAAGAACTCGCTGCTTCTGCTCCTATGGCTACCTCTGCTTATCAGTTTGCATATGACCCTGATAAGAGTGAATCCGTTCAAAAGTATGAGGCAATTCGCCAATCTCAAAGAGCAAAAACCAAAGCTTCTCGTACACCTGCCGAAAGTAAGGCAAACCTCGAGGAAGAAATCAGAACCTTTAACATTGCTCTTGCCAATGCTACTTCTGCTGAAGAAAAGCAGGAAATCATTGACGCTGAAAAGAGAGTTTTGTCTGCCGAATCTCCCACTTCTAACCGCGTAGATGAGGAAATCAATGAATTCAACACTGCTATTCAATCCGCGAGAACCCCTGCCGAAATGCAGGCAATCATCGAGGCAGAAAAACAGGCAATGCTCACTCCTGCACAAGCAAGAGTTAAGACCGCAGATCAAATGCAATTCGAATCCAACATGGACACTTACGAAGCTGCATACAAAGCTGCGAAATCTGATGATGAAAAGAAAACCATCCTCGAAGTTCAAAAGCAAACCATTATCGATGCAAAGAAAAAGCGCGCCGCCAAGGCCGGCTCCGATGAACTCATCGAATCCGAAATTTCGGCATTCAACACCGAAGTTGCATCTGCCCAATCCCCCAGAGAAAAACATGCCGTTATTCAAGCAGAAAAGAAAGCAATGCTCAAGGGCAAGAAGCAATCCCCTGTTCTCTCCGCAGAACAACAGGAATTCAAGTCCGAAATGGATTCTCTTGAAAGCGAGTTGAAGTCCGCAAAGACGCCCGAAGAACAGAACGCTATCATTGAAGCCGAAAAGAATGCTATTATTAAGGCAAAGAAGAGAGGCAGCGGAAAACTTAACACAGCTGAAGAACAATTTGCTAACGAAGTGGCAGAGTTCAATTCTGCATACGCGGCAGCTCAAACGCCTCAAGCAAAATATGCCGTTATTCGCGCCGAAAAGCAGGCAATGGTTGGTCCTGCCGGCAAGAGCGTAAAGAAAACTGCAGAGCAACAACAGTTCGAGACTGAAATGAACAAGCTCGACAACGAACTTGTTGCAGCTAAGACTCCCGAACAACAAAAGGCAGTTATCGAAAAGCAAAAGAAGGCAATCGTTAAAGCGAAGAAACGCGGTCTTTCCAAATCTGCACAAATCGATGCAGCTGAAGCCGAGGTTGCCGCATTCCTTGCTATGCTCGCCGCAGCGCAAACTCCCGAAGAAAAACAAGCCATTATTGTTGCTGAACAACAAGCAATGGCTACTCCTAAAGCAAAGTCCGCCCCTGCTCCCTCTATTAGGACAGTAAAAACAGCAGAGCAACGACAGTTCGAAACGAAAATGAACAAGCTCGATGCTGAGTATGCAAAAGCAAAAACCCCCGAGCAAAAGAAAGTTGTTGTTAAAAAGCAACAGGAAGCCATCGTTAAAGCAAAGAAACGTGGTGTTTCGAGCCGTGATTTGACAAGAGCTGATGAAATCGCCAATGAGGTAGATACATTCTTGGCTGCCCTTGCCGCAGCTCAAACGCTCGAAGAAAAACAGGCAGTTGTTCAATCCGAAGCGAAGAGTATGTCCAAGCCGAAGGTGAAGAAAACCTCCACCACCGCTGGCAAAACCCAAGAACAACTTAAATTTGAGGCAGAAATGGATGCTCTCAATGCTGAAATGCTCGCGGCTAAAACTCCCGAACAACAAAAGGTTGTTGCCGAAAAGCAAAAGCAAGCCATCGTCAAGGCAAAGAAGCAAGGCGTTACCAAGTCCGGTAGAGCTGATTCCGCTATGGCCGAGGTCGCTGCTTTCACCGCTGCACTCGCAGCCGCTACCACTGCTCAACAACAACAAGCAGTTA
>JAZSFM010000152.1:0-2543 GCA_045532215.1 Eubacteriales bacterium
TCTTCCCCCGCACCCCCATCTCCTTTCAAAAAAACGCTCTAAACAAAAAAGGATAAGTGGTGCGTTCGTGTAACGAACAGAAGGGAAAATGGGTCGATACGGTGCGCGATTCCATCAAAATCGCGCACCGTATGTGCAAAAATCAATCTTTTTATTCTTCCTCGGTAACGGCAATGCCGAGAACTGCCAAGTCTGCGGCGGATACGGGGGTGGGACATTGCGACATCAACTCGCTCGCGTTTTGTACCTTCGGGAAGGCAACAACGTCGCGCAGAGAATCCGCACCGGACATAACCATAGCAAGGCGGTCAAGTCCCATACCGGAGCCACCGTGAGGAGGTGCGCCGTATTTGTATGCGTCAACCAAGAAACCGAATTTCTTTTGAATGTCCTCGGGAGTGAGTCCCAAAACCTTGAACATTCTCTCCTGCAGCTGCCAGTCGGTAATACGGATAGAACCGGAGAGCAATTCGGTGCCGTTGAGTACCATATCGTAGCACTCGGCGCGAACCTTGCCGGGGTCGCTTTCAAGATACTCGAGGCATTCTTGCAGGGGCATAGTGAAAGGATGGTGCATAGCATCCCAGTGGTTTGTCTCTTCGTTCCATTTGAAGAACGGGAACTGAACCACCCACAGGAAATTGAACGCGCCCTCGGGAATGAGGTCAAGCTTTTTGCCAAGGATGTTACGCAGAGCACCCAAAGTGGGGAGCGTAACCTTGTTTTTGTCAGCTACGATGAGCATAACGTCGCCCTGCTCCATTTGACCTGCATCGAGAATTGCCTGCAGTTCCTCGGGAGTGAGGAATTTTGCAAAGGAGCAGTTGGGAGCTTCGTCAGCCCAACGGATATATGCCAAGCCCTTGGCACCGATGCCTCTTGCGTGCTCGGTAAGCTTGTCGATCTCTTTACGGGTAAGGGTTGCAGCAGCGTTCCTTGCAACGATTGCGCGAACAGAACCGCCTACTTCAATTGCAGACGTGAATACGCCAAAGCCGCAGTTCTTAACCACGTCGGAGAGATCTTGAATCTCCATACCAAAACGGGTGTCGGGTTTATCCGAGCCGTAGCGGTTCATAGCATCGGCAAAGGTGATGCGCGGCAGAGGTGTGGGGATATCCACATTCAGCACTTCCTTGAACACGCGCTTGATAAAGCCCTCGTTCATTGCCATGATGTCCTCTTGTGTTGCAAAGGACATTTCCAAGTCAATTTGTGTAAATTCGGGTTGACGGTCAGCGCGCAGGTCATCATCGCGGAAGCAACGGGCAAGCTGAATGTAACGGTCATAACCCGAAAGCATCAGCAGCTGCTTGTAAAGCTGGGGAGATTGCGGAAGTGCATAGAAGCTGCCCTTGTGGATACGGCTGGGAACGAGATAGTCACGCGCACCCTCGGGGGTGGACTTGATCATCATAGGTGTTTCGATTTCGAGGAAGCCGTTTTCGTAGTAGTATTCGCGTGCAACCTTTGCAATTTGGTGGCGCATCATAATGTTGCGTTGCAAGGAAGGACGGCGCAAGTCGAGATAACGGAACTTGAGTGCCGTTTCGTCATTGACCTTTTTGCTGTCGGAAACCTCAAAAGGAGGGGTTTGTGCCGCGGAGAGAATTTTGAGCTCGGTAACAAAAATTTCAACCGCGCCTGTGGGCAGGTTGGAGTTTACTGCACCCTCGCCACGGGGGCGAACCACGCCGTGAGCGGCGAGAACGTATTCTGCGCGAATACCGAATGCCTTATCAAAAATCTCTTTGTCGCTCTTATCATCGAAAGCGAGCTGAACGATACCTGTGCGGTCGCGCAGGTCGATGAAGATGAGGTTGCCAAGGTCGCGTTGCTTTTGCACCCAACCCATAACGCAAACTTCTTTGCCAATATCACTTTCACGAACAGTACCGCAATAATGGGTACGTCTATCGTTTGCAGTCATCAATTCTGCCATGTTTATCACTCCTTTAATTAGAGCACGTTGCCGTTTTTATCAAACAGCGGGAGCTCTTCCAAATAAATCAAATCGTCTCTGTTCTTTGCGTTGCCTTCTGCCAAAATGGTCATACGTCCGCAAATTTCGCCGCCTGCTGCCTTAACAAGTTCTTCAAGGGCGTGCAGAGAATCGCCAAGAGAAACCACATCGTCAACGATGAGGATGCGCTTGCCCTTCATCATATTGGCATCAGCGGTGTCAAGATACAACTTTTGGGGATGATCAGTGGTGATGGAGCGTACGTTGACCTCGGTAACACCGGTCATATAGAGTTTGGGGGATTTGCGAGCGAGCATATAGCGTTGGTTGCCCGCAAGGCGAGCCATTTCATGTACAAGCGGAATGCCCTTTGCTTCGGCAGTGATGAGGTAATCGTATGTAGGCGCTTTTTTGAGCAGTGCGTCAGCGCACGCGGTGGTGAGCTCGGGGTCTCCGAAAATAACGAAGGCCGCAATCATCATATCGTCATTCAGGGGGCACAGGGGCAGGTCTCTCTCACAACCTGCAATCGTCATACGGTAATATTTTTGTTCCATAATCTTTCTCCTCAATTCTTCCG
>JAZSFM010000154.1:0-35977 GCA_045532215.1 Eubacteriales bacterium
GCCTTTCACACAGAGTCAAGTGTAAAAGGTCTTTTTGCTGGCGGAAGCGGTGGGATTCGAACCCACGGTACCGTGAGGTACAACTGATTTCGAGTCAGTCCCGTTATGACCACTTCGATACGCTTCCATATTCTGTCGCAGTGTTGCGAACGCAACTATTATAGCATAAAACTTTGCAAAAAGCAAGTGTTTTTGCAAAAAAGGTTACAAAATTTTATCGTTTTTATTCGTCATTATCCATATTCTATTGCAAAGCGCAAAAATGTATGCTATAATGTAGAAAACCAAACGAAAAGAGGATACCCCATGCTATCTTTTGAAAGCGATTATATCACAGGCGCGCACCCCAAGGTGCTCGAGGCGCTGATCGAGACGAACTATGAGCCCCTCCCGGGCTATGGAAATGACAAATATTCCGCACGTGCCAAAGAGAAAATCAAGGCCGCGTGTGAGGCACCCGATGCAGAAGTGTTCTTTGTTGCGGGCGGTACGCAAACCAACCGCACCGTTATCGGCTCTGTTTTGCACGATTTTGAGGGTGTCATTGCCGCCGAAACGGGGCACATCGCCCTACACGAGGCAGGTGCAATCGAGGCAACAGGGCACAAGGTTATCACTCTGCCGCACAAAAACGGAAAGATCGATGCCGCCGCACTTGATGCAAAGATCAAATCCTTTTATGCCGATGATTCCTATCAACACATGGTCTTCCCGGGTATGGTCTACATCTCCCACCCGACCGAATACGGCACGCTTTACTCTAAAGAGGAACTTACCGCAATCTCGTCGGTTTGCCGCGCGTATAACATTCCGCTCTTTATGGACGGTGCACGCCTCGGTTACGGACTCTGTAGCTATGAAACGGACCTGACGCTCCCTGAAATCGCACAGCTTTGCGACATTTTCTACATCGGCGGCACAAAAATGGGCGCACTTTGCGGTGAGGCAATCGTTTTTACAAGAAACGCCCCCGCGCATTTCTTCACTATGATCAAGCAACACGGAGCCCTTACTGCAAAAGGAAGACTCCTCGGCGTTCAATTCGATGCGCTCTTTAGTGATAATCTCTACTTTGAAATCGGCAAGCACGCCATCGATATGGCAGAGAAGCTTAAAGCCATTTTCAAAGAAAAAGGATACAAATTCTTTATGCAATCTCCCACCAATCAGCAATTTGTTGTTTTGGAAAACGCAAAGCTGCAAGAACTAAAAGAGAAGGTCACTTTCAGCATTTGGGAGCCCTACGATGAGAACCACACCGTCGTTCGTTTTGCAACCGCGTGGTCGACTACAAATGAGGATCTCGAAGTGCTCAAAGAGATTTTATAACGTTTTTTAACCGCCCCGACTGCACTTTTTCAGTCAGGGCGGTGTTTTGTTGTTCAAATCGACAAGGTGAGAATGTGTAAGACTTTGCAAATTTGTGTAGAATAGAGCCGAGACATTCACAAAAAATTCATACATTCACGCGCAAGATATGATATAATGAATTTGTAACTTTCAAGAGTGGGGGTGATTCTTTATGGCAGAGCAAAAAATGTTGGCAATCGACCTTGGCGCTTCCAGCGGTCGCGGAATCGTTGGCTCTTTTGATGGCGAAAAACTCTCCCTTAAAGAAATTCACCGCTTTTCCAACGACCCCGTCATTCTGAATGGAAGAATGTACTGGGATATTTTGCGCATCTTTCACGAAATTAAGCAAGCGATTGCAAAAACTGTTTTGGATGGCAACACCATCCGTTCGATCGGTATAGACACATGGGGCGTGGACTACGCACTCCTGGATGAGTGCGGCAAAATGCTCTCCAACCCCTACCATTATCGGGATGCCCGCACCGAGGGTATCGTGTCTTATGTCGGTCGTTTTTTTGCGCCTTCCGAACTGTACGCCACAACGGGCATTCAAAGCATGAACTTCAACACCATTTTCCAGCTTGCCGCCGACCTGCGCGACGATCCCCAAATGGTAGCGAGTGCAGCCCGTATGCTCAATATTCCCGATTTGCTCAACTATTTCCTTACAGGGAACATGGCAAACGAATATACAATTCTCTCCACAGGCGCACTCCTTAATGCCGAAAAACGCGACTATGCAAAGGACATTATCGCAAAGGCAGGTATTCCGCAAAGATTATTTGGAGAAATCGTCCAACCCGGCACTCCTATGGGCAAGCTTTTGCCGCAGGTGCAGAGCGAGGTTGGCAAAACCGATGCCGAAGTGCTCACGGTTGCCTCACACGATACGGCAAGTGCTGTTATCGCTGTTCCAACACAAGAAAAAGAATTTCTCTTTATCAGTAGCGGTACTTGGTCATTGATGGGAACAGAAATTGATGCCCCTAAGATCAATGCCGATACCGAAAAATATAACTTTACAAACGAGGGCGGTATCAATAATACCATCCGCTTCCTCAAAAACATTATGGGACTGTGGCTTATTCAAGAGTCGCGTCGCCAATGGAAGCGCGAGGGCAAGGAATACAGCTTTGCCGAGCTCGAAACTCTTGCAAAGCAAGCAAAGCCGTTCCAATGCTTCATAGATCCCGACGATGCAAGCTTTGTTGCTCCCGGCGATTTGCCCACGCGTGTGCGCGAATTTTGCAAAAAGACGGGACAGTATGTGCCCGAAACAGTGGGCGAAGTGATGCGATGCATCTACGAAAGTTTGGCGATGAAATACCGCTATACAGCCGAGATTATCAGCAAACTGACGGGTATCTCACCGCGCGTGATCCACGTGGTTGGCGGCGGAACCAAAGACGGTTTCCTCTCGCAAATGACGGCAGATGCTTGTAACCTTCCCGTGTGCGCAGGTCCTGAAGAAGCAACCGCAATCGGCAATCTTTTGGTGCAACTGATGGCAGCGGGCGAGGCAAAGAACCTCTCGGATGCTCGCGCAATCGTAGCCGCATCCTTTACTTGCAAGCATTATACACCGCAAAATACCGAGGCGTGGGATGCTGCATACAAGACTTTTTGTACTCTTTACTGACGAAAAATTACCTGTCAGCGCGGCAGCCGTGCCGTGAATTGGGGATTATATGTAAAAAATAAAAATACGGAGGTTTACTATGAAGGACAATCAATTTGGAGAGCTTTGTGTAATCGGAATGAAGGGCTGTGAAGCATTTACCGAGCAGGTAGATTACTATCTTCGCGACTGGCGCAGACACGGTGACAACGACAAAACCTTTTTGGCAAAAGCCGATTGCCCGCGCTTTGGTTCGGGTGAAGCAAAGGGAATGTTGCACGAGTCGATGCGTGGCAAGGATGTTTACATCATCTGCGACACCTTCAACTATGGCGTTACCTATAAAATGTACGGTATGACCGTTCCGATGAGTCCCGACGATCACTATGCTGACCTCAAGCGTATCATCGCCGCAATCGAGGGCAAGGCAAGAAGACTGACTGTTATTATGCCGATGCTTTACGAGGGCAGACAGCACAAGAGAAGCGGACGCGAGTCTCTCGACTGCGCTCTGATGCTGCAAGAACTCGTAGGAATGGGTGTTACCAACATTCTCACATTCGACGCACACGATTCTCGTATCAACAACGCAATCCCACTCTCCGGTTTTGATAATGTCCGTCCCGCATATCAAATGATCAAGGCGCTTGTCCGTGCCGTTCCCGACGTGCAAATCGACAAGGATCATATGGTCATCATTTCTCCCGACGAGGGCGCTATGTCCCGTTGTATGTATTATAGCTCCGTACTCGGTCTTGACATCGGTATGTTCTACAAAAGAAGAAACTATTCCGTAGTTGTCAACGGTCGCAATCCCATTGAGGCACACGAATACCTCGGCCGTGATCTGCACGGTAAGGATGCTGTTGTTGTTGACGATATGATCGCTTCGGGTGAATCGATGATCGACGTTTGCCGTCAGCTCAAGGAAAAAGGAGCGAACCGCGTATTCTGCTTTGCAACCTTTGGATTGTTCACCGAGGGCTTTGAAAAGTTCGACCAAGCCGCAAAAGAGGGCGTGTTTGACCGCATCTTTACCACCAACCTTATCTACCGCCGCCCCGAGTTGGCAGACAAAGCTTGGTACACCGAGGTGAATATGTGCAAATACGTAGCATATCTCATTGACACTCTGAATAACGATGCTACCATCAGTACGCTGCTCAATCCCGTTAAGCGTATTCAAACCTTGATGGAAAAGCATAGCCGCACCCTTGCTACTCAAACAAAGAAGTAAATTCGCAGCAAAAATATAAAAGCACACGGAGATACACAAAATAGCGTATCTCCGTGTTTTTAACTGCCAAAGGGTGCAAATCCTACTTTTTTCCCAAATTTCCTTTACAAATAGAAAATTTTGTGATACAATATTCCTATCCCCGAGGAAAACACCTCGAAATACACTGAAAGAGGGAAGAACAATGAAAAAGATTTTATGTATTCTCACATTTGTTTTCGTACTTGTGTGTGTGTTGTCCTCTTGCAACATACCGTTTTTGCCGGGAAAAGAAACAACCGCTACAACACCGGAAGAGACAACTCCCGAAATGACCACACCCCAAGAAACAACTCCCGAGGAAACGACTCCTGAAGTAACTACTCCCGAAGAAACCACACCTGAGGAAACAACTCCTGAGGAGACTACTCCCGAAGAAACAACTCCCGAGGAAACAACTCCTGAAGAAACGACTCCCGAAGTACCGGATGACCCCTTTACGCCAAGCGTTGGTCTTGCTTATACAGTAAACGCGGATGGAGAAACCTGCACCATCACAGGCATTGGAACCTGTACCGATACCGACATCTATATCGGTGGTTACATCGATGGCTATAAAGTTACCGCGATTGGCTCTTATGCGTTCAAGCAGGGCTACGCCTTGACGAGTGTCAGCATTCCCGGTAGCGTCACGAGTATCGGCAACTATGTGTTCTTCGGTTGCACCTCTTTGACGAGCGTCACCATTCCCGATAGTGTCACGAGCATTGGCGAATATGCGTTTTCTAATTGCACTTCTTTAACGAATGTCACCATTGGCGATAGCGTTACGAACATTGGCGCATATGCGTTCTCTAATTGCACTTCTTTAACGAATGTCACTATTGGCGATAGCGTTACGAACATTGGCTCTCATGTGTTCTCCGCTTGCTCCTCTTTGCCGAGTGTCACTATTCCCAATAGTGTCAGGAGCATTGGCTTTGGGGCATTCTCTGATTGTACCTCTTTGACGAGTGCAACCTTTGTAAACCCGAACGGTTGGTGGTATGCAGATAGAGGAACCGCCACAAGCGGAACGGATATTTCTGCAGAGTCTCTCGAAGACCTCGCAACCGCGGCACAGTCTTTGAAATATTACCGCTACTATTACTGGTTCCGTACCGAATAAAAAATATCAGCGAGCCGCAAATTTTTGCGGCTCTCTTTCTTTATATAGAATCTATCAAAGTTTTCTTAAAAAATCATCCGTCAGCACCGTCTCGGGAGCAAGCCCACCCAAATTGAGCGGCTCTTTTTCGTCAGTAATGCGCCGATAGATGATGTGCCGCAAAAGAGAGAGCAGAGAGGGCTCTATCCAATAGTCAAATTCTGTGCGTGGCGCGAGCGGCTCATATTTTTTGAGTTTGCGATACATCTCTAAACCATCCGAGGCATCGTGCCACAAATCAGCAAACACGTAATCAAAGCACTCACTCGGCATTTTTTCTTTCATATATTTGAATGCATCTACCTCAACAATCTCGATTTTATCTGCATTGGGGAATTGCGGCAAAAGATAGGTCTTGAAAATCTCAATCACGTCGTGCGAGCGTTCCACAACCGTTATACTTTCAACCTCCGCCTTTTCGGACGCGTGGAAAGCAAAATATCCGAGTCCTAAACCAAGCGTGAGCACTTTACCGCGACTTTTGGCAATCGGCTCTCGCATCGTTTCGACCTCGTTGGGAGTGATCGTCATCCACTCAATGTCATTTTCAAGGATTGCAGGGAAGGGGAATTCAACATCAAAATACCCAAGCTGCGGAATTTCACAAAGCTCGCGTGTTACCACAGGATGCGTGCGCACAAATGGTTCGTAGGGAGCGTAGGAGTGATGACAAAGTTCCCACTTACCGTGCGTCACATTCGGGAACCGAACCGTCTTTGCATATGCATCGTTTTCATAAACGGCAGGGTCAAGCTTTCGCAAGGAAGGAATCAAATATTGACGTTCTAAAGCTCTGTGCGCAGGGTTATCTACCGTGTCAAGGCCGCAGGCGGCGGAAAGGAGCGTGCAAAAGGCCTCGTGATTGGAAACGTGACACTCGCGTGCAAGGTCTTCCACCATCGCCGCATCAATAAAGCGCGGATGATTGTTGATATATTCACTTAAAATGCTAACAACCAAGTCATTGTCGCGCATAATCATATCGAGTCGGCTCATTTTGTTTCTCCTTTTTTTACTATTTATTATATTATACACTCTTTTGCGCATTCGCGCAAGACCTTTTTCAAAAAAACTATCCCAAAGCCACATCCAAAAGCATCATCAAAGCAAATCCGCAAACAATGCCCATCGTTGCAAAATAGGGGTGAGCATCCTTGTTTTGTTGACATTCGGGGATGAGTTCGTGCACAGCAACGAGAATCATCGTACCTGCTGCAAAGGCGAGAGCAAAGGGAAGAATTGCCTGGATGTGCACAACCAAGGCAGCTCCTATAACACCTGCAATCGGCTCGACCATCCCAGATGCCTGACCGACCAGAAAGCAACGTCGTCGCGAGTATCCCTCACGTCGCAAGGGAAGTGCCACAGCCGCACCTTCGGGGAAGTTTTGCAGTCCAATTCCCATTGCAATGGTCAACGCTCCCATCATTGCTTCGGCGGTGTAACCGCCTGCGTGCAAAGCACCAAAGGCAACGCCAACTGCTAGCCCCTCCGGAATATTGTGTAGCGTGATAGACAGTACCAACATTAGGATACGCTGAAAGCGTTTGTGTGCTTCTTGCGGCTCACCAATGCTTTTGCGTCGCGCACGTGTAACGATCTTATCCGAAAGCCACATAAAGAAAGCCCCCGACAAAAAACCAAGCGTTGCCACAAGCCAAGCGGGCGTGGATAGGTGTTCCTCGGCACGCTCGATGGCAGGCTGCAAAAGCGACCAAAAACTTGCGGCAATCATCACGCCTGATGCAAATCCAAGCAGCATATTCAAAATTTTTTGATTCAAATCACGAAAACAAAATACAGTAGCCGCACCAAGTGCCGTTACTGCCCATGTCCCCAATGTAGCAAGCAGGGCAAGCGTGACAACATCCAACATAAAATCACCTCTCCCTACAGAATATGACATTTTTTTGTATTTTGTGAATGGGAAAAGAAGATGTAAAAGGATGAAAAAACTTTTTGAAAAAGTAGAAAAAAATTCAAAAAAAAGACTTGACAAAGCCAAAGATTGGGTGTATAATATGTACGGTTAGCAGGTGCTAACCGAAGAGGATCTCTGCAAAGTTGCAGAGTTTTCAGGAGGTCTTACCATGAATTTGCTTTCGGCTAAAGAGGGAGAAGAATATATTATCCGCGCCATTGAAACAGACGACGAGGATATGAATGCATTCCTGTTTTCTCTTGGTTGCTATAGCGGTGAACCGATTACGGTGATCTCTCGCCGTCGCGGTAGCTGTGTCGTTTCTATTAAAGACGGCAGATATAGCATCGATAGTCAACTGGCAGAAGCCATCATTATTTGACCTCAAAAACAAAAAAATAATCCTTTGATTTTTTTGCTCATCAGTTAGCATATGCTAACCGCGTTTTTCAGTCTTTTATTTTTTACATAAAGAAGGAGAAAATCATTATGAGAATTGCTTTGGCGGGCAACCCAAACAGTGGCAAAACAACAATGTATAACGCGCTGACGGGTCGCAACGAAAAAGTAGGCAACTGGGCGGGCGTTACAGTTGAGAGAAAAGAATACGCCATTAAAAAGTCGCTCACTGGCGGTGCGGGAGAGTTGATTGCCGTTGACCTTCCCGGTGCGTATTCAATGTCTCCTTTTACCTCTGAGGAGAGCATTACAAGCTCTTACGTAAAGAACGAGAATCCCGATGCCATCATCAATATTGTAGATGCGACAAACCTGAGTCGCAGCTTGTTCTTTACCACACAGCTCCTTGAGTTGGGGATCCCTGTGGTCGTTGCGCTGAACAAAGCGGATGTAAATGAAAAGAAAGAGACTGAAATTGACACCGTCGCACTTTCCGCGAAGCTTGGTTGTCCCGTTGTGGAGACGATTTCCACCTCTGCCAAAGGTATGAAAGAGGTTGTTGCTGCAGCCGTTTCGGTGATAGGCAAAGGTCAGGTTGCCCCCTATAAACAGGGCGATATTGATTTGAATGATAAAAAAGTTGTAGAGGTAGCCGATAGAAAGAGATTTTCCTTTGTCAATGGTATCGTTGCTGAGGTTGAAACCCGTAAGGTTTTGACAAAAGACACCAACTTCCAAGACAAAGTCGATAACATTCTGACAAATAAGTGGCTCGGTATTCCGATTTTTGCCGCTATTATGTTCTTGGTCTTCCAAATTTCGCAGGCATGGCTTGGCGTTTGGATCGCAGAAGGTCTTGTGTTCAACGAGGGAGCAGAGAACGAGTTTGCCATCCCAGGTCTTGTAACACTCATCGAAATGTTTGGCGAGTGGGTAGCAGGGCTGATGGAGGGCGCAAATCCCATCCTCTCGTCTATCATCGTTGACGGTATCATTGGTGGCGTTGGCGCGGTCGTTGGATTTTTGCCTCTTGTTATGGTTATGTATTTCCTCATCGCACTCCTTGAGGATTGCGGCTATATGGCACGTGCAACCGTTGTGCTGGATCCCATCTTCAAAAAGGTTGGACTTTCCGGCAAATCTGTTATTCCGTTTATCATCGGTACAGGATGCGCCATCCCCGGGGTTATGGCTTGCCGCACCATTCGCAACGAACGCGAAAGACGCGCGACAGCGATGCTGACCCCCTTTATGCCGTGCGGTGCAAAGCTGCCGGTCATCTCGCTCTTTGCAGGCGCATTCTTCGATGAATCTGCTTGGGTTGGCACTGCCATGTATTTTGCAGGTATCGTCATTATTCTTCTTGGCGCTCTACTTGTGAACTTGATCACAGGTAACAGAAAAAGAAAATCCTTTTTCATTATGGAGTTGCCGGAGTACAAGACCCCCAGCTTCTCTAAGGCCGCAATTTCTATGCTGCAACGCGGCTGGTCGTACATCGTCAAGGCAGGAACCATCATTCTCGTATGCAATTTCGTCATCCAACTGATGCAAACATTCAACTGGTCGCTCCAACCTGTTGAGGATGCAAGTCAGTCTATCCTTGCTACTGTTTCTATGCCGTTTGCATATATCTTCGCCCCCATTATTGGTGCTATGATGTGGCAGATGGCCGCGGCGACTATTACCGGCTTTATTGCAAAAGAGAACGTTGTGGGCACGCTTGCAGTATGCTTTGTAGGACTTGAAAACCTCATCAACACCGAAGATCTCTCCATGATGGAGGGGGCAGGAGCCGAGGTGGCTGCCATCTTTGCCATCAGCAAGGTAGCGGCACTCGCCTATCTGATGCTCAATCTTTTCACACCCCCTTGCTTTGCGGCTATCGGTGCGATGAACGCCGAGTTGGGGAGCCGAAAGTGGCTTTGGGCGGGCATCGGCTTGCAATTTGGCGTTGGTTACTCGGTTGCATTTCTCGTGTACTTCTTCGGTACGCTGATCACGGGGGGAGACCTCGGACCTATTTGGATGCCTGTTCTCGGTTGGGAGATTGTTGCGCTCTTTGCAGGGGTTATCATTTTCCTGATCGTTAAAAGAAACCGTCAGCTCAAGGACGAGTACACGCTTAGCACAAAAGAAAAAGCCCTTGTAAAGAGGTAATAAAATGGAATTGATCGATATTATCATAATCCTCGGTATCGTGCTAATTGTAGGCGGTGCCGTCGCTTACATTATCAAAGCCAAAAAGGGTGGCAAAAAGTGTATCGGTTGTCCATATGCTAAGTCCTGCGGTGGGAATTGCCCATCCCAACAAAATCAAATTAACAAATAAGAAAATGCTCTCTTACACCTGTAGGAGAGCGTTTTTTCTTCTTTTTTGATAAAAATGCACCGAAAGTAAAATACTAATGATAGAATTATAAAATTGCAAAGGAATTTATCAAAATGAGAGTTTTACACGTTATTAGTGACTCCAATATCGGGGGAGCAGGAGTATTGCTTTGCAATTTACTATCCTGCTTTGATCGCGATGCAATACAGAGCACCGTGGCACTTCCTTGTGGCTCAAAGCTTGCGCCACGACTTGTGAAAATGGGCGTTCCCGTCCTTTATCTTGCCGAAGAATGTGACCGCGCCTCGTGGGGCTCGGTTTGGGAGCTTTCCCGCATGATCAAGAAAAATAAGATCGACATCGTGCACGCAAACGCGGCACTTTCGGCACGCGTTGCGGCAAGACTTTGCCACGTTCCCGTATTGCACACAAGACATTGTTGCTTTCCACCGTCGGGGCTCTTAAAAAGCCCGCTTGTCAACCGTGTTGCGGGTGTTTGCAACCGATTGCTTTCCGATTACGTCATCGCCACAGCCAATGCCGCCGCTAACAATTTGCGTGAGTTGGGCATTCCCGAGGAAAAAATCGGTGTCATTATCAATGGTTCTCTCCCTGTTCGGGAGGTCGACGAGTGGGAACTCGATAAAACACGAAAAGCCCTTGGTATTGAAAAAGATGACTTTACCATCGGTATTTGCGCACGTCTTGAGGAATGTAAAGGACACGATACTTTTCTCAATGCCGCCGCTATTTTGCGCCAACTGCGCCCTGACTTTTCGTTCCGTTTTCTCATTGTGGGGGATGGAAGCAGACGATTCGAGTTGCAAAGAATCGTTGCGGAACTCTCTCTTGCAGATTGTATTCGCTTTACGGGATTTGTTTCGGATATGGCACCCATCTATCATATTTTGCGTGTCAATGTAAATTGCTCCTGTGGAACGGAAACCTCTTGCCTTGCCATTTCCGAGGGGATGAGCGTAGGACTTCCCACGATTGCCAGCGACTACGGAGGCAACGTTGCCATGATTGGAGAGAGCGGGGCAGGATTTCTTTTTCCCGTGGGAGATGCCGAAGCACTTGCCAACGCCATTTTACAAATTGCCGAGGATGAGGAACTTGAAAACAAGATGCAGACTCGTGCTCGCGAGCGTTATCTTTCTCACTTTACTGCCGAGAAGATGAGTAGAGAAGTGCAATGTGTGTATGAAAAACTTGATGCAAAAAGAAAAAGCAGAAGCTAAAACTTCTGCTTTTTTCTTAAATTCCAAGCAACGCCGATGCAATGGTAAAGTAGATCATCAGCGTTACGGTGTCAACAATGGTGGTAATAAAGGGGCTCGCCATGACTGCGGGGTCAAGACCGATTTTTTTAGCACCCAACGGAAGGAGTGTTCCAACTGCTTTTGCCACAACAATGGCAGAGAATACAGTTGCACAAATTGCAAGAGAGATGATCAAATTGTTCTGCACATCACCCGAGGTAGATGTGGAATACATTTGAAAATGGAAATCTATTGCCATCACCTTTACAAATGTGGCAACTGCCAAGGTTGCACCGCAAAGCACACCTACACGTAGTTCTTTCCAAAAAACGCGGAGCACGTTTTTAAGCTCAATTTCGCCAAGGGAAAGTGCACGAATAATCGCAACCGATGTTTGTCCGCCTGCGTTACCGCCCGTGCCCATCAGCATAGGGAAGAACGCGGTGAGAATGGCGTAAGTACCGATAGCCGCCTCGTATTTGGTGATGATAGTGCTGGTAAAGGTGGCGGTCAGCATCAAAAGGAGTAACCAAGGCACGCGTTGTTTCCAGGTTTCCCAAACGGTGGTTTTTAGGTAGGGCTTGTCACTTGGCAAAATAGCCGCCATTTTTTCAATATCCTCGGTGGCCTCTGTTTCAAGGACATCCAAGGCGTCGTCAACTGTTACAAGGCCAACCAAACGCTTTTCCTTATCTACGATGGGGAGAGCTATGATATCGTAGTGCGAGATCATATTCGCAACCTTTTCTCGGTCGTCGTGCGTGGTGGCATACAGAACGTTTTCGTTCATAATGTCGGCAATCAACTGATCAGGTTCGGCAAAAAGGAGTTGCTTGAGGGCAACAACGCCCTCAAGAACACGCTTTTCGTCGGTGACGTAAGCAACGTAAACCGTCTCTTTGTCAAGACCAATGCGGCGGATGCGTTTTACTGCTTCCTCGCAGGTCATATTCTTGCGCAAATCGATAAACTCACTTGTCATTACGCTTCCCGCGCTTTCCTCGGGATAAGCTAAGAAGCGATTGATCTCCTCGCGCGTTTCGGGAGTGGCGTTTTTCATTATGCGCTTGACAACACTTGCGGGCATTTCTTCGAGCATATCAACGGCGTCGTCGGTGTAGAGTTCTTCCAACATCACACCAATTTCGCGATCGGTCATATGAAGAATGATCAGCTCCTGCAAGTCGGAATCCAGTTCGGCAAAAACCTCGGCTGCCACGTCCTTTTTGAACAATCGGAACACACGCGACACCTGATCCTCGGAGAATTGCGAGAGCAAATCTGCCGCGTCGACAGGGTTGCATTTATCTATTTCTTGTATGAATTCAGCATATTTTTTCTGCAAGAGAAATTCTTGCAGTGCTTCAAATTCCAAAACGTTGGTTTCGGGCATTGGAAACACCTCCTTTTAGAACGAACGCGTGGGCAGGGAAGTTAACTGTTCTCGGAGAGTGCGTTCAGCGTTTTTTGATAGCTCGAGAGCTTTTCTTCGGCCTCTGCCTTGTTGGCGGCCTCAAGCATATAGTAAAATTTGATTTTCGGTTCGGTTCCCGAAGGACGGGCAACAATGACGTCGCCGTTTGTAAGACGATAGTAAAGTACGTTGGAAGAGGGCAGACCCGTAGGGCGAACTTCGCCATTCTCGGTGATGGTTCCTGCGCCATAATCACCCACAAGCGTTACGGCAACGCCACCGAACTCGGTAGGGGGATTGTTGCGAAGCCCATCCATCAGAGCCGCCATGCGGGCGGGACCTTCAAGACCTTCCATATAGACTTCTACGTTTTTCTCAAAGCAGAAGCCGTACTTTTCAAACAATGCCGAAAGAGCATCCGAAAGCGTCATACTGCGTGCACGGTAGTACGCAGTCATTTCACAAATGAGCATAGCGGTTACAACGGCATCCTTATCGCGAGCATAAGTGCCCTTGAGGTAGCCGTAGCTTTCCTCAAAGCCGAACAAAAAGCTGCCGTCTCCTGTTTTTTCATAGTTTTTGATGACCTCACCGATAAACTTGAAACCTGTGAGCACGTTGTGCATTGTCACACCGTTTGCGGCGCAAATCTTTGCGGCAAGCTCACTGGTAACAATGCTTTTCACAACGTAAGGGTTGTGCGGCATTGTGTTGGTTTCTTTGTAAGCGGTGATGATATAATCTACCAAGAGAGCTCCCATTTGGTTGCCAGTAATGGTGGCAAAGGAACCGTCGGGTGTGCGTGTCATAACGCCAACGCGGTCAGCATCGGGGTCGGTTGCAATAACGAGATCGGAGCCAACCTTGTTCGCAATTTCAATGCCAAGAACAAATGCTTCGGGATATTCGGGGTTGGGCTTTTTGACCGTAGGGAAATTTCCATCAATGACCATCTGCTCATCGACGGTATAAAGATGTTTCAATCCCACACGCTTCAAAATGGCAGGAACCAATTTGTAACCTGTTCCGTGCAGAGGGGTATAAACAATTTTGAGTTCATCCGCAACAGCGGCAACCGCATCGGGATTAACTGCTTGCGCCGCCACTTGGGTAAGATACTTCTCGTCCATTTCTTCACCAATAATGGTGACAAGACCTGTTTGGAGAGCCGTCTCAAGGGGCATTTTCTTAACGTCGGCAAAAATGTCGAGACGTGCAATCTCTGCGGCTACGGTATCGGCGTGCTCGGGGGGGAGTTGAGCACCGTCTTCCCAATATGCCTTGTAGCCGTTGTATTCCTTGGGGTTGTGAGATGCCGTTACGTTGATGCCTGCAACGCAACCGAGTTCACGCAGGGCAAAAGAGAGCTCGGGTGTGGGACGCAGAGAATCAAACAGATAGACCTTGATTCCATTTGCGGCAAGAACACAAGCAGCGGTTTCGGCAAAGGTTTGCGAGTTGAGGCGGCTATCGCAAGCAATGGCAACGCCATCGGTGGCGCGGCCTTCGCGTACGATCAGGTTAGCAAGTCCTTGCGTTGCGTGGGCTACGGTGTGTACGTTCATAGCATTAAGGCCTGTTTTCATTGTTCCGCGCAAACCGGCTGTACCAAAGGAAAGACTTGAAGAAAAGCGCAGAGCAATCTCGTCCTTATCTCCCTCAATCGCGCGCAGTTCTGCCTTTTCGGCATCGGTCAGCGCATCGGCACCCAGCCACTTGTAATAGGTATTCCAAAATTCTTTCATAAAATCCTCCAAGACATAAGATGTAGCAAACCCGAGAGGCTGTCAAGAGTAGAATATGTCAGTTCTTTTCGAGATATGCAGCGAGCGCTTGCGCGAGCTGATCGGGGCAAGAGGTGCTCTTCATACCGCAACGAATGCCCGAAAGACGCTCAACTGCTTCGGTAACAGAGTATCCCTTAACAAGTGCGGCAACGCCTTGGGTGTTGCCGTGGCAACCGCCAACAAAACGAACCTCGGCAATAATGCCATCCTCAATAGCAATCTCGATGGCGCGTGAGCATACGCCTTTTGTGGTGTAAGTAAAACGATCCATAGTGTTTATCATCCTTTCTGTTTGATGTGAGAATAAATACCAATGGGTGTGTATTGCGGGGCGACAGTTGCAAGATAGAGCAAGAATGCGTGCAAATTGCCACCGCGAATGTCAAATGTTAAGTTAAAGCAAGCAATAGCGCCCTCTTTGTCGATGGGGAGCGTATTGGCAGAGAGAAACATGATTCCAAAAAAGTTTGCGGCACTCAAAATATCAGCCATCGATGTGGCAAGTTCTGCAGGGAAGGAACATCTGAAATAGCCGTTTTTATCTGTTTTGTTCGAAAGCAGTGGGAGCATATTGCGCCGTAAAAGTGCAAAACGCGTTTTACGCGCGGCATCCGCTCCTGTAATGTCGCAAGTAGCGGCAATTTTGAGTTCAAACTGTGAGATCAGTTTGGCAAACCCGATGAGTTCACCCTCAACCGCGTTTTCAATGGGGAGGATACAGTATTCACAATGCCCGTTAAATACTTCTTCACAAGCGGCATGAAAGCTATGTGCATAGGCGGCACGCGCATCGGGAACAAGTTTTGCAAATGCGAGATAGGCATCGTCGGTGTAACTGTTTCTCTGGTAAATAATACGACCTGTGACGTGTGGGGCAACCTCATCTGCATCGGGAAAGAGCACAGAAAAGAGCGGTTCGCGGTCTTGCAGTTTTTCATAGAGCGCGCGGCAAAGAATCATACATTGCCGTGCTTCAAGCGCCTTTCGCGAGCGAGTGAGAATATCTGCATTGTTCGTCAATGCATCGGCAGTCGGAACCTTGGCAGTCAACCGATAGTAGGGGAGTGAGGAGAGCAGATCGGCAAGGTCATCACCCTCTGCAATCTCGGTTGCGAGCTCACGCAAATGTGCGATTTCTTGTTCCGTGAGCATATCTGCACGTTCGGTCAATTCCTGCAAGTTTTCGGCAATTACGTCCTCCGGAGAATAGGTGCTAAAATCTCTCATTACAAAAGTCCGAGCAGAGTGTAGCTGTCTGCCAAGAATTTTTGCAGTTCTTCGGCAGAAAGTTTCTTTTGCGAAAGTTGAGAGAGACCGTAAAGATATGCCGCCATCACTTCTTGCTTTTCACCGTCCAGCGTTTCCAATTTGGAAATAAGCGGAGAGGAAAGATTGAGCGTGAGCGTAATTTTTTGGGGATAAGAGTTCATACCCATATTCATTCCGTTCATCGCATAAAGTTTGAGCATCTCATCCATACGGCGAGATTCTTCCGAAAGTGTCATCAGCGCGGGAACACTTGCGTCTTTCAAATTTGCAAATTCCACTTTGAGTTCCTCATTGCCACTCACTTTTTTGAACAGCGCAACGAGGTCTTCTTTGGCGGCAGCATCTCCGTCCTCTTTGAGGGCAGATGCAATATCGGCATCAATACGAAGATATTTCACAGTATTATCATACATTTCAAGGGTAGAGAGGAACTGTGCATCCAGCGGCTTTTGGCAAACGGCAATGCGAATGTTCTCCGCCAAGAACATTGCAATATACTGCGCTTGTGCGGCCTTGTCAGAGGTGTAATAAATGGTGTTCTCGTGCTTTTCTTTAGCACTTTCCAAATATTCGACGGTGGTTACAAAAGAACCGTCGGTCAATTCGAGCAACAAGGAATCCTTTACGCGGTCATAGAATTTGCGGTCGCGCATACAAGCGTATTCCACAAAGGTGCGAATATCGTTCCAAACTTTTTCATATTCCTCGCGAGAGACATTGCAGAGACTGTTCAGCTTATCGGCTACTTTTTTTGTGATGTGTGCCGCTACGCGAGAGACATAGGTGTTGTTTTGCAGATAACTACGCGAGACGTTCAAAGGGAGCTCGGGACAATCAAGAACGCCCTTGAGCATCAAGAGATATTCGGGAATAACCTCTTTGATGTTATCGGCAACAAATACTTGGTTGTAATAAAGCTTTACCTGACCTTCAATCGACTCAAACTCGTTGGTAATGCGAGGGAAGTAGAGAATACCGCGGAAGTTGAGGGGATAGTCGGCGTTGACGTGAATCCAAAACAAGGGATCACGCCAGTCGTGAAAGACCTTGTGATAGAATTCCTTATATTCTTCCTCGGTGCAATCCGAGGGATTCTTGAGCCAAAGGGGAGTGGTATCATTGATAGGAGAGGAGGAATCTTCGTCCTTTTTCTCTGCGTCATTGGAGGAGAAATAAATCTCAACAGGCATAAACGCACAGTATTTTTCAAGAATTTCCTCAATTTTGTCCTTTTCAAGGTAAGCGACTTCTTCTTCCGAGATGTGCATCACAACGGTGGTGCCGTGATTGTCACGCTCGCCAAGGGAAGTCTCAAACTCGCCCTCTGCATTGCAGTTCCAATAAACCGCAGGTGCATCGGTATAGGATTTGGTAATCACCTCTACGCGCTCGCTGACCATAAACGAGGAATAAAATCCAAGACCAAAGTGGCCGATAATGCCATTGTTCTTGTTTTCACCTTCGTATTTTTCAACGAATTCCAAAGCACCCGAAAGTGCGATTTGGCAAATGTAGCGGTCGAGTTCTTCAGCTGTCATACCAATGCCGTTGTCGCTCACCGTCAATGTTTTGGCATCTTTGTCAAGCGAGACGTTTACGCGATAGGTTTCGTCGCCTCCGTCGTACTGACCGAGAGAGGCAAGCCGCCGCAATTTGGTAACGGCATCGCAAGCGTTGGAGACAATTTCACGCAAAAAGATGTCCTTTTCGGAATAAAGCCATTTTTTTATAACGGGGAATATATGTGCGGTTTCAACTGTGATACCGCCTTTTCTATGAAAGTTTGATTGGTTCATAAAAACCTCCGGAGAAAATAATTATTCTTTGCGAATTGTAGTTTCCTGTGTGTCAATCTCCTCTGTGGGAGTTGCTTCGGCAACAGCTTCATCTGCTATGGCCTCGGCTACAATTTCTTCTACCACGGGCTCTCGTGTTGCGTCAAGGTACTCACCCACACACGCGGCAAGCGTTGCATTGTTTTGCGGGGCATAAAGATCGTACTTGTTAACAAGAGAGAACGCCAACAGATGCGTTTTTTCTTGTTGTGTCAAAGGACCAAACCCGTTGGAAAGACTGACGGGTTCCTTTTGAAAGATGGATTTCTTTTCCTTTCTCGGTTCTTCCTCTTCGGTTTCGGTCGGCAAGCCCTTGTCTTGTAGGCGCTTGTTGAGAAACTCGTTGGTCAGTTCAATAATGGTGGCAAAGAGCGGAACGCCAAGCACCATACCTGCCAACCCCCAAATTGCACCCATTACGGTAATGGCAATCATAACGCAAAGGGAACTTACGCCCGTGTTTTCGCCAAGGATTTTGGGGGCAATAATGTTACCGTCAATCTGTTGAACAACAAGGATGCAGAGCAAGAAAGGAATCACCTTAATCGGGTCGGACAAAAGGATGATAACAGCAGAGGGAATAACACCCACCCAAGGTCCTACTACGGGAACGATATCGGTAATACCAATCAGCACAGCAATCAGGAGTGCGTAGGGAACGTTCATAATGGAGATGATGATATAGACCAGAACACCGACAATGGTGGAGTCGAGTATCTTTCCGCGCAAAAATCCGCCAAAGGATTCATCGGCAATGGTGCAAACGCGGGTTATGCGCTCGTTAATGCGATTATTGAACAGTGCTTTTCTCATTCGCATAACTCGCGCATAGATTCTTTCTTTACCAGCGAGCAGATACAAAGAGATGAACAAGCCAAAGATAATATCGGTCAAAATAAAGAAAGTATCCCCAATATATTCGAAGATAACCAGAATGGTGTTACCGGAAAGCAAGCGATCCATCAATTCGTTTACGTTTACTTTTTGAATAATCCAATCGATCCCTTGCTTCAAGGTTTCATCTTTTACAGGAGGAATTTTGAGATGAAGTCTATCGTTAATTTGTGCGAGCAAACCGTTTATGGTTTCCAAAGAGGATTCCAAAAAGGTTTCATAGTTTTCTAAAAAGTCGAGGATGCTGTTTAACAGTTGCGGAACAATGAGCATCAGCAACACAACAAGAATCAGCGCCAATACAAGATATGTCCCTATTAGGGAGAGTACACGGCGCGGAGTAAAGGAGCGTATGCTCGAAAAAACGGTTTTTTCAAACAAACGAAAAATGGGGTTAGACAAATATGCGATAATCGCACCAATGATAACAGGGCGCAAAATGCGAGAAATTTGTGCTGCAAAGGAAGAAAAACTTTCACGCTTAATGATGATAAACAGAAGCGCCAAAACGGCCAAAATCGTCCAAAATGCCCAAAGCTTTATCTGTTTTCGGTTTTTCATACTTGCTCACCTCCTATTTCTGCTTTTCCGCCGATTACTCTTTCAAGCATTTCTTCGTAATGCTCATTATTCTCCGCGCGCAACGTTTTTTCAACCGATTCGACTGAGAACTGCGTCAAAACCTCAGGGGGAGCATCCGACAAGAGATTTATTTTGCGCGCGTTCTGGTACGCGGCAAAGAAATTGCGATCTTTTTTACTCAAACTATCCTCGTGACCGCTGGCAATTTGGTTGCTAATATGCAGGGCACGTTTTTCAATGCGTATGATCATACGGCCAAGTCGCGAGTGGGACATATGCAAATAGTCCGCCGAGAGGTCGGGAGCAAAATAGTTTTCAACATCATCGGGCATACGCTTATGCTGCAAACGTTTTTGAATCAGGTCATTTGAAAGGTCAATCAGCGTTGCAAACAGAGGTACGGCAATTATCAAGCCGACAAGACCGAACATTGTACCCATCGTGCAAATCGCAATGATGACACACAAGGGACCAACACCCGTGTTGTAACCAACAATTCTGGGGCTGATAATATTGCTGTCGATTTGGTAGATGGCAAACATGATCAAAGTAAAGGGAATAACAACCGAGGCGTCGGTAAAAAGCAGAATAATGAAAGCCGGAATAAAGCCAATCAAAAAACCGATGGTAGGAATGATATTCCAAACAGCAATCGTGGAAGCGATGAAAAGAGCATACGGAATTTGGAAAATGGAGATGGTGATATAAGTTAAGGTACCTACAATTACGGAGTCAAGCAAACGTCCTTTCGCAAATTTGCCAAACAGATTGTTTGCGGTAGTGCAAATTTTGGTGATTCGTTGATTGACTTTGTCACTGAATATGGCATTACGGAATTTCATTACCTGCAAATAACGCATTTCCTTGGATGCAAGCAGGTAAATGGAAATGAAAATTGCAAAAATAACGTCGGTAGCACCCGAGAGAAAGAGACTTGCTTTGCTGGTTAATACAGGAATCTGTTCCGAAAGTTCAGCTAAAATGTTGTCGACCAAAGTGGAAATGATACTGGCATCTACACGCCCTAAAAGATTCTTGACATTAAAAAATTTGAAAATAAGGCCATTGATATTTTCAATCACTCCATTAACACTTGCAATAGCACCGTCAATATAAGCTTGGTAATTTGTGATAAAGTTCATCAGGGTAGCTACCATTTGGGGAAGAATAAGGAGTGCAATAAGTGCAATGATGAGGAGTGCTACGATATAACTCAAAAGCAGGGAGAGCGCACGACGAGCAGCGGAGGGATAAACGCGGTAAAGCACCCTTCGCTCGAACAAACGGAATATGGGATTGAGGAGATAAGCAAGCACCAGACCTATGATTACGGGGCTAAAAATGTCAATTATACCCGCGATCCATGTGTTTATCTCTCGGTAAAAAGCAATCATCAAAAGAAGCAAAAATCCACCCGCTATGAGCAAAATGCGATTGATGAGTTGATGATTGCCGATTTCCTTTTTCTGCGATGTCATTGTTCGGTCTACTCCTTTGAACACAAAATATTCCACATTAATTTTATACCAAAAAATCTCCCTCGTCAAGCCCTTTTCAATAAAAATTTAATATTATTTATAAAAGATATTGAAAACGGGCGCGTTTTGTGTTAAAATGATAGTGAAATATAGAGCAAGAGGGATAAAGGATGCATACCGAAAGAGCCAATGCCAAAATCAATGCTTATTTGAATATTGAATCGCGACGCGAGGATGGCTACCACAACATCGTCAGCGTGATGCAGACCATCTCGTTGTGCGACCTTGTGACGGTCGATTTTCAACCCGCGCCACAATCAAGCATTGCGCTCTCTGTGTCCGGGAACGCCGAACTGCCCACCGATTGCCGCAACTTGGCTTGGCGTGCCGCCGAACGCTTTTTGCAATACACCCACTTGACGGGCGCGGTGCAGATGATGATCCAAAAGCACATTCCCATGTCGGCAGGACTTGCGGGGGGGAGTGCCGATGCCGCAGCAGTGTTGCGCGCACTTAACCAACTGTGCGGCCGGCCGCTTTCTGTCCAAGAACTCTGTGAGCTGGGGCTCACCCTTGGTGCAGATGTGCCATTTTGTATTCGAGGCGGCACAATGCTTTCAACCGGCGTTGGTGAAAAACTTGAACGCATTGTCGAAATGCCATTTTGCACACTTGTTGTTGCAGTTGGAGAGGAAGGTGTCTCCACTCCACAAGCGTATGCCGCTTTGGACGAAAAATATGGCTTTTTTACACACCCTCATAGAGATAACACCAACGTGCACGAACTGATTGACCTGTGGCAAGACGATGCACTTTCGGCATCCTGTGCTTGTTTTTACAACATTTTTGAGGATGTTATCGCAGGGCAAAACCCTGACGTTTCTGCCATCAAACGCGTGATGCGCGAGAGCGGTGCCGTGCGTGCGATGATGAGTGGTAGCGGTCCATCTGTGTTTGGCGTTTTCGAGTCGCCAACCGAGGCGGAAAAAGCGTGTGCTTCTCTCCAAAAAATGGGGTATAAATCCTTTGTTTGCCATCCGTGTGGAGAATCTATCCACTAAATTGTGAGAATTTTCTCATTTGTTCACATGCAGTTCACAACAAAGGTGTAACATATATCTAATTTTGTGTTTATGCAACGTTGCATAAGAAAGGAATCCGAATTGAAAGAGAAAAATGAATTGACCGCTTGCCGCCGCAAAACGTCCATCGGCGGTCAGGCTTTAATGGAAGGCATTATGATGCGTGGCCCCAAAATGACTGCTATGGCGGTTCGAAATACCAAGGGCGAGATCGTTGTGGAGGAGTTTGAAACCACCACCAAAAAGCGCCCCGCATTTTGCCGTTGGCCTATTATTCGTGGCGTTATTGGATACATTGATACCATGAAGCTTGGTTACAAGTGCTTGATGCGCTCGGCAGAGCTCTCGGGACTTGAGGACGTTGTTGAAGAAAAGCCCAAAAAGAAGAAGGGCAAAAAGGGAGTAGAGGAAACCGTAGAAGCACCCGCCAACGAAGCTCCCACCACCGAGGTCGAGGAGACTGCTCAAGAGAACTCTCAAGAGCAAAAAGACGTGAAGGACGAGGGAAAGATATCTGCTTGGATGATGGGACTCGTCTCGGTTATCAGCGTGGTTCTCGGATTTGGTCTCGCAATTGGTCTCTTTATTCTTCTGCCCACATTCCTTTACGGATTGGTAGCACCCTATGTCGAGGGGAATAACCTTGTCATCAATTCCATTTGGAAATCCGCAATCGAGGGCGTCCTCAAGGTCGTTCTCTTGGTAGGATACATGGCTGCTATCTCCTTGATGAAGGAAATCCGCCGCACCTATATGTTCCACGGTGCCGAGCATAAGACCATTTTCTGCTACGAGGCAGGGCTTCCGCTCACTGTTGAAAATGTGCGTTTGCAAAAGCGTTTTCATCCCCGTTGTGGTACTTCTTTCTTGATTTTGATGCTTCTTGTCAGTATTTTTATTTCCTTCTTTATTGATCCCATTTCCGCAGCGATCAGTGGGGAAGTGCTCCCTCTTGGCTGGCGTGTGCTCGTCAAATTCGCACTCCTGCCCATCATTGTAGGCATTGGTTATGAGTTGATCAAATTTGCGGGTAGACACGATAATCTGCTCACACGCATCATCTCTTTGCCCGGCGTTTGGCTCCAACACCTGACTGTTTTTGAGCCTGATGACGGAATGATCGAATGTGCCATCATCGCCGTTGAGCGTGTTATTCCCGATGACGGCAGCGACAACTGGTAAGAGTGAGGGCAGTATGAATACAGAATTAATCAGGCAACAAGCCCAAAGTGTCGTCACCGAGTTGCTTTCGGTGTCGGGACTAAACAAGGGCGACATCCTTGTTGTAGGATGCTCTTCCTCCGAGATCGTTGGCGAAACCATCGGTCACGGCTCGAGTATTGAAGCGGCAGAAGCTGTTTTTGAAGCGATTTATCCCATTTTGAAAGAGCAGGGAATCTACCTTGCCGCACAATGCTGTGAGCACCTCAACCGCGCTCTTATCATTGAACGCGAATGTGCAAAAGCATACGGACTCGAAGAGGTCTGCGTTGTTCCGCAACCTAAGGCAGGCGGCTCTTTTGCTACCACTGCGTGGGCGAATTTTGACGCTCCCGTGGCCGTTGAAGAAATCCGCGCGCAAGCAGGACTTGACATTGGCGGCACGCTCATCGGTATGCACCTGTGTCGCGTAGCCGTTCCCGTTCGTTTGGAACAAAATCGCATTGGTGATGCCATTCTTTTGGCGGCTCGTACGCGCCCGAAATACATCGGCGGCAGTCGTGCAAAATACGAATAATAAGGTTTCTCGTTTGCTTTTTCTCCTTTCTCAAAGAAAAAAGACAAAAAATATCCCGAATTCTATTGACAATTCACCGCTTTCCGTGGTATAATAATCTAAATTGGTTTTTTCCAATATAAGCAGCCAACCCCTCCGAACAATTTTGTTCGGCAACAGAAAGGAGTGACAATCTCTTATGGAGATAGCAATTATTGCTCACGACCTGAAGAAAGAATTAATGACTGAGTTTTGCATCGCATACTGCGGCATTCTCAGCAAGCATAATCTGTGTGCTACCAGCATCACCGCAAAGTACATTGCCGACGCTACGGGACTTGAGATCGAGCGCTTGATGGCAGGCATTCACGGTGGCAAACAGCAAATCGCATCCCGCATTTCCTGCAACGAGATCGACGTGCTTCTGTATTTTAAGGACACACGCCCCGATGCTCAAATTGAGGAGATTGATGCCGAATTGTTGCGCCTTTGTGACCTTTACAACGTGCCGGTAGCAACCAACATTGCAACCGCAGAGGTCATTGTTACCGCGCTTGACCGCGGCGACCTTGATTGGCGCGAGATCTACAATCCTCGCTCTGCTTACAACCGCGCTAATAAAAAGCAACCTGCGCAATTTCTCTTCGACGAATAATTCGTCAAACGGTTCGGACACGTCTTATACGCCGCGCACCCACAGAGAATAGACCGTTTCCATTTCAGGATTCGCTGAAAGGTCTTGATGCAAACGTATAGGGTACCACCGAGCTGCAAAATCACATACTAAATGAAGTAAAACGTCCGGGTGGAACCGTGCGGAAAAAAGTCCACACCCCGAACAGAGGCCTTTTAGGTATCTGTCGGAGTGTGGCTTTTTTAGTTAAAAGCGGTGAGAAGTATAAAGTGCAGAGTACAGAGCGAAGACTTCGCCGCTGAAATTGTTTTATATTTTTTCTAACATATAGAAAGGAAACCGACTATGAAAATCAAAATTTTGGATCAAGTAAGAGAATACGATGCTCCCGTAACCGTATATGATGCGGCAAAAGATATGGAGCTCATTACGCGCGCCGTTATCGGTGCCGAGATCGACGGCAAGACCGTAGCGCTTACGCAAGAGCTGACGGCTGACACCGAGGTTAAGCTCCTCACCTTTGAGGATGCCGCAGGCAAGCATCTCTTCCGTCACACCGCCGCGCATATTCTGGCGCAAGCGGTAAAGCGACTCTATCCCGCCGCTAAATTGACGATCGGCCCTGCTATCGACAACGGCTACTACTACGATATCGACTCCGACGCATCCTTTGGTGCAGACGCGCTCAAGGCGATTGAGGGGGAGATGAAGAAGATCGTTAAGGAAAACCTCAAAATCGAGCGTTTTGAACTTCCCAGAGCAGAAGCAATCGCCTTGATGCAAGAAAAGGACGAGCCCTATAAGGTACAACTCATCGAAGAACTTCCAGAAGATGCGATCATTAGTTTCTACCGCCAAGGCGAATTTACCGACCTTTGCGCAGGACCTCACCTTTTTAGCACAGGCGCAGTTAAGGCGTTCAAGCTGACTCAATGCACCGGTGCTTACTGGAAGGGCGACCAAAAGAATAAAATGCTCCAGCGCATTTACGGTATCGCATACCCCTCCAAGGACGAAATGAACGCTTACCTACAACAACAGGAAGAAGCTCTCAAGCGTGACCACAACAAGCTCGGCCGTGAGCTCGAGCTTTTCACCACCGTTGATTCCATCGGTCAGGGACTTCCCGTAATGCTTCCCAAGGGCGCGCGCGTTATCCAATTGCTCCAAAGATGGGTAGAGGACGAAGAACAAAAGCGCGGCTATCTGCTCACCAAAACGCCTCTGATGGCAAAGAGAGATCTTTATAAGATTTCCGGTCACTGGGATCACTACCTTGACGGTATGTTCGTTCTGGGCGATCCTTACGATGAAACCAAGGAATGCTTCGCACTCCGTCCCATGACTTGTCCCTTCCAATATCAAGTATTCCTTAACAAAACGCGCTCCTACCGCGATCTTCCCATGCGTTTGGGCGAAACCTCTACGCTCTTCCGCAATGAGGATTCTGGTGAGATGCACGGTCTTATCCGTGTTCGTCAGTTCACCATTTCCGAGGGACACCTCATTCTGCGCCCCGAGCAGTTGGCCGAGGAGTTCAAGGGATGCCTTGATCTCGCAATGTATATGCTCGAAACGCTGGGATTGAAAGAAGATTGCTCCTTCCGCTTCTCGCAATGGGATCCTGCTCGCACCGACAAATACGAGGGCACGCCCGAGCAATGGAACGAGGCACAGGGCATTATGAAGCAGCTGCTTGATGAAAACAAGATCAATTATGCTGTTGGAATCGATGAAGCCGCTTTCTACGGCCCCAAGCTCGATATCCAAATCAAGAACGTGTTTGGCAAGGAAGATACGCTTATCACCATCCAAATTGATATGCTGCTTGCCAAGAAGTTTGGTATGGAATACGTTGACTCCAACAACCAAATGGTAACGCCTTATATCATCCACCGCACCTCGATGGGATGCTACGAGAGAACGCTTGCACTCCTGATTGAAAAGTACGCAGGTGCATTCCCGTTGTGGCTCGCTCCCGAGCAGGTAAGGATCCTGCCCATCGGTGATGAACACATCGACTATGCAAAATCGGTATGTGATAAGCTCGAAGCCGCAGGTTTGCGTGTGGTTTTGGATGATTCCTCCAACACCATCGGCTACAAGATTCGTAACACCCAACTCCAAAAGGTACCTTATATGCTCATCATCGGTGCCAAGGAAGTAGAAGAGGGAACCGTATCTGTACGTAACCGTGCAGGCGAAACCGTATCCAAGCCCGTTGATGCTTTCCTTGCAGAAGCATTGGTTGAAGTGGCTACAAAGAAGAGATAAAATCATTTTAGCGGAGAGGGAAACCTCTCCGCTTTTTCTATTACTTGATAGCATTTTGCCGTTTTGCTTGACAGACGCCAAAAATTGTGCTATAATGGCAGTATCTTCTAAAAAGAGAAGGGAAGGACAGTAAAATGAAAAAGATTTTATCGATTCTCGCGCTCATCCTTACATTTTCGTGCGTGTTGACTTCTTGCAACTTGCCGTTTTGGCCGGGAGCAGAAACAACTGTAACCACTCCGGAGGAAACCACTCCCGAAGCCCCGGCAGAAACCACCACCGAAGCACCGATAGAAACACCCCCAAAAGCACCGGATGAAACGACAGTTACACCTCCGGAGGAGACAACCGTAACCACTCCCGGGGAAACAACCGTTACCACTCCCGAGGAGATAACTCCCGATGTTCCGGAAGAAAAATTTCCAAGTATAGGTCTTGCTTACAAAGTGAACGAGGATGGAGAGACTTGCACCATTACAGGTATTGGAACTTGCACCGATAGCGACATTTATATCGGCGGTTACATCGATGGTTACAAGATCACAGCTATAGGTGATTCGGTATTTCATTCTTGCTCCAAACTTACAAGCGTAACGATTGGTAATTCTGTCACTACCATTGGCCATGGTGCGTTCGAATCTTGCACCAACCTTACGAGCGTCACGATCACCGACTCCGTCACCACCATCTGCGATTATGCGTTCTATTATTGCCGTAACCTTACAAGCGTAACGATCCCCGACTCTGTTACCACCATCGGCCGTTGTGCGTTTTCTAGTTGTGATGGCCTTACAAGCGTGACGATTCCCGATTCTGTTACTACCATCGGTGATGGGGTGTTTGCGGTTTGCCTCAACCTTATAGACATTATCGTTGAAGAAAACAACACCGCATACCAATCCATTAACGGAAATCTCTATTCCAAAGATGGCACAGTGTTGGTTGCGTACGCAATTGGTAAAATTGATCCCACTTTTGTGATTCCTGACTCTGTCACTACCATCGGCTTTAGGGTGTTCGCATGGTGCTCCAACCTTACGAGCGTAGGAATTCCCAACTCCGTCACAACCATTGGTGAATTAGCGTTCGAATCTTGCACCAACCTTGCAAGCGTAACGATCCCCGATTCAGTCGTCACCATTGGCTGGGAAGCATTTTACGAGTGCTACAATCTTACGAGTATTGTAGTTGATGAAAATAACACCGTATACCAATCCATTGACGGAAATCTCTATTCCAAAGATGGCACAGTATTGATTGCTTATGCGATTGGTAAGTCGGATACGAGTTTTGTAATTCCCGATTCTGTCACCACTATTGATTGTAATGCATTCGCATGGTGCTCCAGCCTTATGAGCATAACGATCCCCGACTCTGTCATTACTATTAGCACTGGTGCGTTCTCTGCTTGCGATAACCTTACGAGCTTAACGATTGGCAACTCTGTCACCATCATTGGCTATCAGGCGTTCTTGTGGTGCTTCAACCTTACGAGCGTAACGATCCCCGATTCTGTCACCACCATCGGTCCGGACGCGTTTTGGGGTTGTGTTGCCTTAACGAGCGTAACAATCTCCGACTCTGTCACTACCATCGACGATTTTGCGTTCGCTTTTTGCGATGCCTTGACAAACGTGACAATTCCCGACTCTGTCACCACTATTGGCCACCATGCGTTCTATGGGTGCACCAATCTTACGAGTGTAACTTTTTCCAATCCAAATGGTTGGGAGTGTGAGGATTGGCTAAATTCAACAGAGGTAAAGGCAATCTCTGCTTCCAACCTCTCCAAACCCGCAACAGCGGCACAGTATTTAACATCCACCTACAGTACCTATTACTGGCACCGCACCGAATAAAAAACATCAGCGAGCCGCACCGCGGCTCGCTTTTTCTATTTTAAGCGGACTCTACTTATGCCTCCCTCCGGGAGGGAGGTGGCATTTTCGCAAGAAAATGACGGAAGGAGCCCGCGTGTACAAACGCTTATCGTGTGCAAAAACGGGCTACCTTTGGTCGCCCTATGGCAAAATTTCAAATTCCTTTTGCTGACGAATCCCCATACCGCAAGATTTTATTGCTAAATCCTGTTGACTTTCCCATCAAAATATAGTATAATTTCATTGGAAGTACATTTTTTGTGCATTCAACTCAAATTGTCCAAACGAAACACCTTGACCGAATATAACAAAAATGGTATAATTCTTTGTGAAATTGGCGCGTTTTTTCGACAAAATAGGAAACGCCAAGCAAAGGAGACTTACTATGCATTATATTCTCTATAACATCCTTTCCGGTAACAAGCAAGGATTGGAATATTCCCGTCTGTTGCTCGGCAATCATGTATCTGCAGATGCAAAATTGGTTGATCTTTTGTCCATCAAAAGCTACGCTGATTTTTGGGCGGGTATCGATCTCGAAAACGATACTGTTGTTCTTTCGGGCGGTGACGGAACACTCAACCGCTTTATCAACGAAAATCACGGCTTGACGCTCCCCAAAAATCTTTTCTATTTTGCATCAGGCAGCGGCAACGATTTCAAGAAAGACGTTGATCAGGATGGGCAAGCGCTCATTCCTCTGCATCAATACATAAGCGATCTGCCCACGGTCACCGTGAACGGCAAGACTTCTTACTTCATCAACGGCATCGGCTACGGCATCGATGGCTACTGCTGTGAGGTAGGCGACATTCAAAAGCAAAAATCCGATAAACCCGTTGACTATACCGCGATTGCTATCAAGGGACTTTTGTTCCACTTCAAGCCCACCAACGCAAAAATCACCGTTGATGGCGTTACCAAGGAATACAAAAAGGTTTGGATCGCGCCCACAATGAAGGGCAGATACTATGGCGGTGGTATGTTCGTAACACCCGAACAAGACCGTTTTGATCCTGAAGGCAAGGTTTCCTGCGCCGTTCTGCATGGTTCAAGCGCACTCAAAACACTCATTGTTTTTCCGTCCATTTTCAAGGGAGAACACGTAAAGCACACCGAAATGGTAGAAATTCGCACCGGTCACGAGATCACGGTGGAATTCGATCGTCCAACCGCCCTCCAAATTGACGGCGAGACTGTTCTCGGTGTTACTTCCTACACTGTAAAATCCGGCAAGCTTGCAAGCAAAAAGGAGTGTGTGGCTGCCGAGGTATAAGAAAGGCACATTTTTATGCTCGCTTACGTTTTCATGGCGCTTTCTGCGCTGAGCAGTATTCTGCTTGTTTTTGGTACACAAATCCATTGGCTATGGCTTTTGCCTATCGGCATTGGTGCATACGCTCTTCTCAACGTGTTTTTTTTCTGCGCGCTGTGGTTTTCAACTATTTTCCTCCCCAAAAAAGATCCCATCGATAAGCCGCGCAATTTCTACGGCATCATACAATTTGTTTGCGATTGGGTAACCACACTTTTGCGTGTCAAAATTGATTTTCGTGGGATGGAAAAATTGCCTGAGGAACCTTTTGTGCTTGTTTCCAATCATATTTCCAACTTTGACCCCGTGGTGGTTTTGGCAAAGGTGAAGGGGAGAAAGATTGCTTTCGTCTCCAAACCATCCAACTTCAAAATTCCCGTAGCAGGTCCGTATACGCATAACGCAGGATTTTTGGCAATCGATCGTCAAAACGCCATGAAGGCAATGCGCACTATCAAGCGAGCGAGCGAACTTGTTGTTAGTGAACAGATGATTATGGGTATCTACCCCGAAGGCACGCGTAGCAAGACGGGCGAGCTGCTTGAGTTCAAGGAGGGCGCGTTCCTGCTTGCAAAACGGGCAAAAGCTCCCGTTGTGGTTATTACCACTAAGGGAACGAACAAGATTGCCAAGCGTATGCTCCTCAGAACTACCAAAGTAGAACTTGAGGTAATTGAGATTATCGATAGCGAAACGGTACAAAATCTCAAGCTTAATGAACTTGCTGCGCACGTTCGTGAAAGCATTGCAAACGCTCTGTAATAAAGAAAATAGTCTATCAGAAGAGGTGTTTCGAATGAAACTGCAGCTCCTAACCAAAAGCAATTTGCATACACATACCCGCTTTGCCGACGGAAAAAACACGGCAGAAGAGGTCGTTTTGTCTGCGATTGAGAGTGGAATGGAGGTGCTGGGATTTTCGGAGCACTCTTTTCATTCTCACCCAACCGTGTTCGGAATGAAATCTCCCGAAGCACAACAGGAATATCGTAAAGAGATTTATAGACTGAAAGATATTTACAACGATCGCATCAAAATTCTGTGTGGCATTGAGCAAGATTCCCAAAGCGGAGTCCCCACCGATGTCTATGACTATGTTATCGGCTCGGTGCACTATATTCGTCTTGGCGGAGAGTTGTGCGCTGTTGACCATTCAGCACAAACGACGCTGGATGCCATCCAAAAGCACTGCGACGGTGATCCGATGGTTTATGCAAAGGCCTATTTTGAGGCAATCGCAAGGGTAGAGGAGGACACACAATGCGATATTGTCGGTCATTTTGATCTTCTCACCAAATTTGACGAACGTGCTGCCATTTTTGATACGAGCGATCCTCGCTATATCAAAGCAGGGCTCGAAGCACTTGATACACTTCTCGAAAAAGACGTCATTTTTGAAGTCAACACAGGTGCAATCTCGCGCGGATACCGCACCACACCTTATCCCGCCCCCATCTTTTTGCACCGCATCGCGGAGAAGAGGGGAAATGTTATTCTTTCCTCCGATGCACACAATAAAGATCACCTGACTTATGGCTTTGACACCGCTTTGCAGATCATAAAAGCAAGCGGCATCGGCTCGGTTCTTACAATGACGCGTGATGGCTGGAAAAATATTACCATTTGACAAAAAAGATTGCAAATAAACGGCGGTTCTACTTGACAAACCGCCGTTTTTTTGATATACTAAAGCATATTTATTCCGAGGAGGGAAAACTACTATGAATTTTTTTGATGAACTCGTCAATTACGACAAAGAGGTTTTTGATGCGTGTGAATTGGAGTTGACTCGTCAACGTCATAACATCGAATTGATCGCATCCGAGAACATCGTTTCCAAGGCGGTTCTTTTGGCAGCGGGAACGGTACTCACCAATAAGTATGCAGAGGGTTTTCCCGGAAAACGCTACTATGGCGGCTGTCAATACGTCGATATCGTAGAGGATATCGCAAGAGAGAGAGCAAAAAAGCTCTTTGGTGCAGAGCACGCAAACGTGCAACCGCACTGTGGTGCATCGGCAAATTTGGCAGTATTCTTTGCTTTCCTTAACCCGGGTGACACCGTAATGGGCCTCAATCTCGCACACGGCGGACATCTCTCTCACGGTTCTCCCGTCAACATTTCGGGTAAGTATTTTAATATTGTTCCTTACAGTGTTTCCGACGATACCGAAATGCTCGACTACGAAGAAATGCGTCGCATCGCTCTTGAGTGCAAACCCAAACTGATTGTTGCAGGTGCAAGTGCATACTCCCGTACCATTGATTTTGCAAAGATCCGCGAAATTGCCGATGAAGTTGGCGCTATTTATATGGTAGATATGGCACACATCGCAGGTCTGGTTGCTGCAGGTCTCCATCCCAGCCCGGTTCCGTATGCTGACGTTGTTACCACCACCACGCACAAAACTCTGCGCGGCCCTCGCGGCGGTCTCATCCTCTGCCGCGAACAGTACGCAAAGCAAATCGACAAAGCCATTTTCCCAGGTACGCAGGGTGGACCCTTGATGCACATCATCGCCGCAAAAGCTGTTGCTTTCGGTGAAGCGATGACCGATGAATTCAAGGAATATCAAAAGCAGATTATTAAGAACGCAAAGGTTCTTTGCGGTGCGCTGACCGAAGCCGGCTTCCGTATTGTTTCGGGTGATACCGATAACCACCTGATGCTTATCGACTTGCGCGCATTCGGCATTACGGGCAAGGAAATGGAAAAGCGTCTTGACGAGGTGCACATCACCGTCAACAAGAATGCCATCCCCAACGACCCCGAAACGCCTTTTGTTACCAGCGGTATCCGTGTAGGTACTCCCGCAGTTACTTCCCGTGGCTTCAAGGAAGAGGAAATGCTCAAGATCGCCGGCTGGATCAAAGACATTGCTACCGATTTCGAGGGCAACCGTGAGAGAGTCACAGCCGAGGTTATGGCGCTTTGCGAAAAGTTTCCCATTTATAACTAATATTCTAAAATAAAAATGAGAAAAAAGCATTGACAAATCTTTTCTCATATGCTATAATGACTTCAAATGATAGAGGTGCACCACAAGATGAGTATCCGCGTGTCAAAGCCAACGCAGGCGTTGCGACGGAGAAGGGCTTGGGTGCCGAAGGACAGTTTGGGCGTAAAATTGTTCCTGGCATTGCGGAAAATATCCGCCATGTTGTCGCAGAAATGCGGAGCGCTATCCAAATCCCGTAATTGTGCCATTCACGATGGCTTTTGTGGGCAGGGGTACGCTCTTTGGCGCACTCCTGCCTTTCAAGTTGAGTGCCGTATTTCACAAAAAGGAGTTTTCTCTTATGAGCGAAAAACCAATCGTTCCAACAAATTGCTTTTTCCAAGGATGCTACAATCCTGCATACGAGGAGCAGATTCGCATTGGCAAAGAAAAGTGCCATCGCTACAATCAGCTCTCGCCAAATGATAGGGAAGAACAGAGCGCAATTCTTTGTGAATTGTTGGGTAAGATGGGAAAAGAGGTTATTTTCGTTCCACCGTTTTGGTGCGATTACGGCTACAACATTACTGTAGGGGATTTCTTTTACGCTAATCACAACCTCGTTATTCAAGATGGCGCAGGTGTCAGTTTTGGAGATAACGTTTTCATCGGTCCCAACTGCACCATTACCACCGCCGAACACGCAATCGATCCCGAACTGCGCAAAGCAGGTGTAGAGATTGCCAAGCCCATCAAGGTTGGTAACAATGTGTGGATCGGCGCAAACTCGGTTATCCTCGCAGGCGTCGAAATCGGTGATAATACCGTTATTGGCGCGGGGAGCGTGGTAACAAAATCCATTCCCGCAAACGTAGTGGCAGTCGGTGTGCCTTGTCGCGTCAAGCGCGAGATTACAGAAGACGACAAAACGACTTACCCTTTTTATCAAGTAAACAAAACCTAACCGAAAGGATACAGATACACTATGAAGCAAACAATTTTTACCGGTGCGGCAACCGCCATCGTTACTCCGTTTAAGAACAACGAGGTTGACTATGAGCAATACGGTCGCTTAATCGAGTGGCAGATCGCCGAAGGCATTGACGCTATCGTTGCCTGTGGTACCACGGGTGAGGGTTCGACACTCACTGACGAAGAGCACCGCGACGTGATTGAATATACCGTTAAAAAAGTAAACGGACGCGTTCCCGTGATTGCGGGTACGGGCTCTAACGATACCGCATACGCGATTGAGTTGACCAAATTTGCGTGTGAGGTTGGTGCCGATGCAATGCTCTTGGTTACCCCTTACTATAACAAAGCAACCCAAAAGGGACTGATCAAATCCTTTGAGGTGGTGGCAGATGCCACCACCAAGCCCTGCATCCTCTACAACGTACCGTCTCGCACTGGGTGCAATCTGCTCCCGGCAAGTGCGGCAGTATTGGCGGATCACCCCAATATCGTTGCTATCAAAGAGGCATCGGGCAACATCTCGCAAATTGCAGAGCTTGCATCTCTTGTTCGTGATAAGATGGATATTTACTCGGGCAATGATGACCAAATCGTTCCCGTTCTTTCGCTGGGGGGCAAGGGCGTTATCTCGGTGCTTTCTAACCTGATGCCAAAAGAAACTTCGCAAATGTGCCACAAATTCTTCGCAGGTGACGTTGCAGGCAGTGCTAAGATGCAGCTTGATCTGATCGAACTAGTCAACGCACTCTTCTGTGAGGTCAACCCCATTCCCGTAAAGGCGGCAATGGCGGCTATGGGATATGGCGAGAACAGTTTGCGTCTGCCTCTGACACCTATGGAACCCCAAAATGCCGAAAAGCTCTACGCTCTGATGCGTCAGCACGGCTTGATTTGAGGAAAGGATTTTTCAAAAGTATGAAAATTTTGATATGCGGTGTTGGCGGACGAATGGGGAGAGAAGTGGCAAAGCTTGCACTTGACGGTGTGCGCAATGCAACCGTTGTAGCCGGCTTTGACGTAGTGCCTCTCGATACACGCGAGTTTCCCACTTATACCGATTGGAATATGGTGACGGAAGATATTGATTGCATTATTGATTTCTCCCATCACAGCGCAGCGGGCGCTCTCCTTGATTTTGCAAAAGCGAAAAAGCTCCCCGTTGTGATTGCCACAACAGGGCACACTGACGAAGAAAAAAACAATATTTTGGAAGCGGCAAAAGAGATTCCCGTGTTCCACAGTGCCAATATGTCGCTTGGCATCGCGCTTCTCGTTGAACTAGCCAAAACAACAGTAAAGGCGTTTCCCGATGCTGATATCGAAATCATCGAAAAGCACCATAACCGCAAATTGGATGCCCCAAGCGGAACGGCACTGCTTTTGGCAAACGCTATCAAAGAGGTGCGAAAGAGTGCAAAGTTCATCTTTGGACGCGGCGGACAAGCAAAAAGGGAGACAGAGGAAATCGGTATTCACGCTATTCGTATGGGGAACATCATCGGTGAACACGAGGTCATTGTTGGTACCGACACCCAAACCATCACCCTCAAGCACGAGGCGCATAGCCGCGCACTCTTTGCAGAGGGCGCACTTGCCGCTGCCGACTACCTTTGCACAAAAGGGGCAGGACTTTATGACATGGAGCGTATGATCTCCGATAACTGATCTCATTTTAACAAAAAGAGGAAAAAAACATGATTTGTAACAATCTAACCATCAACGAGCAAGGTCACCTTTGCCTTGGTGGTCAAGATACAACGAAATTAGCCAAGCAATACGGCACGCCCCTCTACCTGATGGACGAGGACCGCATCCGCGAGCGTTGCCGCACTTATATGAGCGCGATGAAAGATGCTTTTGGCGCTGCTTCTTTGCCGCTCTATGCCAGCAAAGCGGCGTCATTCAAGCAGATCTACCGTATTATGAAGGAAGAGGGAATGGGCATTGACGTCGTTTCCTCGGGCGAGATTTGCACGGCGGTTTCTGTCGATTTTCCCATGGAGCGCGCCTATTTCCATAGCAACAACAAGACCGATGCCGACATCGACTACGCTATGGAAAGTGGCATTGGCTACTTTGTGGTCGATAACCGAGAGGAGCTTGATGCCATTGAGTATTTCGCAAATCAGCGTGGCATTACGCAAAAGATCTTGTTGCGCCTGACTCCCGGTATTGATACCCATACCTATGCGGCAGTCAACACGGGAAAGGTCGACTCCAAATTCGGCTCTGCCATCGAGACAGGACAAGCCGACGAGATTACCGCATACGCACTTTCTCTTTCTCACATCAAGCTTTCGGGCTACCATTGTCACATCGGCTCACAGGTGTTCGATTCCGATACCTTTTTGCGCGCGGCGGCGATAATGCTCGATTTTGCCAACCAAATGCGCCAAAAATACGATTTTATCATCGACGAGCTTGACCTCGGCGGTGGATACGGTGTGCGTTATCTCGACGAGCACCCCGAAATCGATATTCGCGCCAACATTCTTGCCGTAGGCGAAGCAGTCACAGCGCAATGTAAGGCACTCGGCTATCCGATGCCTGCCATTCGTCTCGCACCCGGCAGAAGCATCGTTGCCGATGCGGGA
>JAZSFM010000068.1:0-2607 GCA_045532215.1 Eubacteriales bacterium
CTGCACTGACGAGATCCTCGCAGGTCTAGGCAAGATGTACGTTGCCGACGAGCGATTCAAAAAGAATATCGACAAGTGCGGTGAGGGGACTGCTGAGTTTGCCTCGGAAGCGATAGAAAAAGCGTTAGCCAAAGCGGATTCGGAGAATATGCTATCCTGTTCCTATTTATGCCGAACCATCGATGAAGGACTTTGTTGTGACATTCAAATGATAGCAAATGGCTACATATTGCCCTCTGCCCTGCCAAATATCGAAATTGACAAATCAATGGCGCTAAAGGCATGCGAAACATGCGAACACAAACTGCGTGAGGACGAAAAATGATCAAGGAACTAATGCACGACCCCATCCTCCTCGCAGGGAAGTCGGAGGTCGCAACAAAAGAAGATTTGCAGGTCGCGCAAGACTTGCTTGATACGCTGATGGCACATAGAGAAAGCTGTGTCGGTATGGCGGCAAATATGATCGGCGTACGTAAGCGCATCATCGCCTTTCTCGATGAGAGCGGACGAGCTCCTACCTATACGGTGATGCTCAATCCCGAAATCATCAAGAAGGACGGCGCGTACGATACCGAGGAAGGCTGTCTGTCGCTTCTAGGCGGCCCGCGCAAGTGCAAACGATACAAGACTATCAAAGTTCAATATCAGACCTTAGAAATGCAAACGCGCACGAAAAACTTCACCGGCTGGACGGCGCAGATCATTCAGCATGAGGTGGATCATTGTAATGGGGTGCTGATCTAAACTCGCGAAATTTACAAGACCTTTGATGAAATAAAATATGGAGGTCATCGACTATGGATGAAACAATAAAGAAAGATGTAATTGCACGAGCAATGACGGAAATGGAATGCTATACAGAATGTTATCCTGTCATTCAAGATGAGGTTGCTATTCAAGAATACGCGAAAGTACCTCTCGGTCAGCTTTCTGCTATGGGAGCGGCTTTTGCTTCGGTTGCTCCTGCGTTTCAAAATGCAGTTCAAAATATGGCTACATCGGGAGTTGGTGAAAAGCTTTACAAAATGATTATCCCGAACGGCGTGCACGGAACGGTTAATTCGGTTGGTAATATAACCAACGCGAGTGGTACAATTGTTGGACGAGCACGTTTCGTTGAGGCTGGCTCTTCTGCTGTCGGCACTGTTGCTCAAATCAATCCTGCTGTTATGCTTATGGCTGTGGCTATTACGGCTGTGACCAAAAAGCTTGATCAAATTGAAGAAGCGCAAAAGGATATTATCGAGTTTTTACAGTTGAAGGAAAAGGCAGTGCTGAAAGGCAATATAGCAGTTTTGCAAGAAATTCTTGACGAATACAAATACAACTGGGATAACGATAAATACAAGAATAACAAGCACATTCAAGTTCAGGAAATCAAGCGTGATGCAGAGCAGAGTATTATCTTCTGCCGTGACCAGATTGAAAAGAAGGTCAGCAAAAAAGGATTACTGCATAGCGACAGAGATGTCAAGACAAAGATTCAAAAAGTTCAGTATGAGTTTAAGGATTACGAGCTTGCGATGTACATGTTCTCGTTCTCGTCTTTCCTTGAAGTAATGCTGCTTGAGAATTTTGATGCCGGCTACTTGAACGCGGTTACAAGCAAAATTCAACTCTATGCAGGGCAGTATCACGATCTGCATGAAAAATGTTATCAAATGATTGAAGGAGATTCCAAAACTTCAATCGAAGCTTATGCCTTGAAAGGTGTCGCAGGATTGAACAGAGTGCTTGGAAAGGGCATTGCCAAGATTCCGAAAATCAGCGACGGACAGATAGATGAAAATCTCATTGAGGCTGGTGACAAGGTGCAGAGCTTTAACGAAAAGCGTACTGAAAACACAATGGAACTGTTCGCTCATGAACATTGTACCTGTGTGAATCCGTTTGTCGATAATATAAACGCTGTAAACAGAATTTACAACGAGCCTGTGGAAGTGCTTTTCGATAGCGAAAACATATATTTCAGTTTGCCTGAAGCTACGCCGGCGTGAGTTGTTACTTAATTGATAACTAATCCTCATTGGTCTGGACTTCCTCCACATTTTGTGGTATATTGTGTGTTACCAAGCAAAGGAGGTAACACGCTTGGCAAAGATTACGATTGAAGAATTGTTCTACGGTGACAAGTACGGTGTGATGGGCGAGGTGGTCAAGCAGGTATTCGCTCGGCAAGACGAATTTGTAGCGGATCCGCATACGTTCCGCGAACTTGAAATTGTCCGCCAGACCTTGATTGCAGTAGAAAAAATGAAAAAGAACGGTGACTGTATCGCCGAGGGAGAACTCGGAGATGCGGTCACCGTTTCCTTATGCGGAGGACAGCGATGAAAACGATTGACGAGCTCTGGTACGGCAACATCTCACCCTTCGAGCAATGCACGCGAGGTGACAAGCGGTTGAAGGAGCTACTGAAGCTGGTAGCCAGGAATCGCGAGGAACTGGACGGCACGCTCACGGACAAGCAGAAGGAAACGCCTGAAAAGTTCGAGGACTGCATGAACGAGATGCACAGCATCACCGAACGCGATGCCTTTTCCTACGGCTTCCGGCTCGGAGTGCAGCTGATGGCTGAATCCTTCCTTCTGCCATTGGGCGAGG
>JAZSFM010000041.1:0-20046 GCA_045532215.1 Eubacteriales bacterium
GGCAGACAGAATCGCAGCTTTCCGCGAGATGCTCCGCTCCGACACCGCTGAGGAAAGAGAAGTTGCACTCGCTAAGAATCTTCCTTACCAACAAGGCGACTTTGAAAAGCTCTACGAAGCACTCGAAGGCAACCCTGTTTGCATTCGTTTCCTCGATCCTCCGCTCCATGAGTTCGTTCCCACCACCTAAGAAGACATCGCAGCTCTTGCAAAAGCACAAGGCAAGACTGTTGAAGATATCAAGGCAATCATCTCCTCTTTGCACGAGTTCAACCCCATGATGGGTCACCGTGGATGCCGTCTGGCAGTCACCTATCCCGAAATCGCAAAGATGCAGACCGCTGCAGTTATCCGCGCTGCTATCAACGTTCAAAAGAATCATCCCACCTGGAACGTTAAGCCCGAGATCATGATTCCTCTGGTAGGCGACGTTAAGGAGCTCAAGTACGTTAAGTCCGTTGTTGTTGAAACCGCAGATGCAGAAATCGCAGCAGCAGGCGCAACCCTTGAGTACGAGGTTGGTACCATGACCGAGATCCCTCGTGCATGCCTTACCGCTGATGAAATCGCTGCTAACGCAGACTTCTTCTGCTTCGGTACCAACGACCTTACCCAAATGACCTACGGCTTCTCCCGTGATGACGCTGGTAAGTTCCTCTCTGCATACTATGATGCAAAGATCTTCGAAAACGATCCTTTCGCAAAGCTCGACCAAACCGGTGTTGGCAAGCTGATGAACATGGCAATCACCCTCGGCCGTCCCGTAAACTCCAACCTGCACGTTGGTATCTGCGGTGAGCACGGTGGTGACCCCACATCCGTAGAATTCTGCCACAGCATTGGCCTCGACTATGTATCTTGCTCTCCTTTCCGCGTACCGATCGCTCGCCTCGCTGCTGCTCAAGCCGCTATTAAGCAGAAGTAATACAAGTCCCCGTTTGTGAAAAAATAAGTGTATTTTCAATCACCCCTGCGCATTTGCAGGGGTGATTTTTTATCTATTAAAATTTTTCTTGCATTTTGTTGTTTTTTATGCTATACTAAAAGTGTACAGAAAATTAGGAGGGGATTTTATGAATATTTTCAAAAAGCTTTTTTCTAAGAAACAAAAAAAACAAGAGCTCCCTAAAAAAGAGCCCGAATGTTGGTATAACAACGCGCACGAGCAAGGTGAAAATCATGACGTGCTTCCATTTGATGCAGCCGGTTCTCCAAATCTTTTCGAATACGGTAACACAAAGAACTCCGCAAATCATTAAGCAGCAAAATATTTTTTAAGAGGTCTTGCAATAAAGACCTTGGCTTTATAGCAAAAAAAGAGTGGATAGATAAAAAGACCTTGCAAAAGCGATTTTGCAAGGTCTTTTTGTCTGAAAAACTAATTTTGTTGTGAATTATTGAAGGAATCAGGAGCAAATTCCGCAACTGCTAAAGCCATAGAATAGAAAAGCACAGGGCCAACATTAAAGAAATGGCAATCCAATAAGCTCATGCCAACCAAAGTTCCAAGACAAAAAAAGAGATAAGTGTTGGCTTTGGTGCGTTTTTTGCAGTAGAGCTTTAGGGTGCTAAATCTGTGGTAAGCATATGCAACGATACCAACGGTGCCACAAGATGCCATCATTTGAATAATGGTGTTGTGCCAACGCGGTGGAAAGAAGGAAACAAAATCCGAAACAATCGAAAATGAATAAAGTTCACATTCTATGGGATAGAAACTTTGACCGAAAATAGGGTTTCTTAAAAACACTTGAAGCCCGCTTTTATAATAGCCAAGTCTTCCGGAATCGCCTACAGCAAAGCTGTTTTCATCGTTTGTAAAAATGTCGGGTACATCACGAAAGATTTCAAGCAATTTTTCACGGAAAATCAACGCACCTGCAAATAAAGTAATTGGGATGAATAACGAGGATATGCGAAATTCTTTTTTATTTTCGGTTTTGATAAAAGTATAAATAAAGGAAGTGATAAACGCAAATATAGCCCCCAAAAACGAACCGCGAGAACAGGTAAACATAGTGGCAATAAAAAGGAAACAAGCTACAAAAAGAAATATAGCATTTTCGCTTTTTCGAGATGCAAAATAAAAGGCAAAGGGAATTGATAAACTGATGATTGCACCAACATTGTTGTAGCATCCCCAACCTGTTTGAATTTTGTAGCGATCAATAACGCCGTCATTCACTATATCACCAAGCAAATAGGTAATTCCCACTTCTGCTGCAACCACAAGCCCTACTACAAGGCCGATTGATGCAAAGTAATTAAAATCAAAAGAGTCCCAATTGATTGTGGCAGAAAAAATAAAATAAAGCAAAAAAACAGATGCAAACTGAATGGCTGCAAATATTAAATTCCCCTTGGCATATTCTGCATACTGTGGATGCAGAATTCCGGAAAGCAGGTAAGAGGCGCCCAGAGCAAGCATACCGGGCAGGAGCGCTCTTTTTGTTGTAAATAAACGGCGCAATCCCATTTTGGGGTCCAATACAATTCTCAGCAGTAACACCGATATGCACACCGATACAACAGCGATAAGGTAAGTACCGGTTGAGCCATAGAAAAGTCCTTCGGTGGACATACCTGGATTGTTGTTTTTAGAGGGCGTTACATAGCATAGGATAAACAAGGGCATCAGCGGCTTGAAATCTTCTGCAAAAATCCCCACGTATATCGTATATAACATTACAAAGGTGTAAAACTCTAACTCAAGGGAAAAGGTAAAGGCAATAAAAGTTAACATGCCAAGAATTCCCACACCCCAAAAAGAATTGATAATTTCATTGATGTTTGTTATAAGGGCAGAATTACGGATAGAATTTTGTAGTTGGATTGTTTTTTGATGAATTGTCACGGCATTCTCCTAACTTTCTCAAAAACTTTTCTTATTTTTGAAAAATTATCGACATATGTTCTTATTATCCACAATTATCGACAAAAAGTCAAGTCTTTTTACATAATGTTCATAATTGATATGCTATATTATTGACCGTTATACTGCTTTTAACGAAAAATATGAAAAAAGCCGTAGCCAACCTGAGGGGGAGGCGGCTATGGCTTTTTAACAATTTGTTATTAAAACCAGTTGTCAATAGGTGTATTCCATAGGATCTGAAGCAAATTCCGCAATAGCCGCAGCCATCGAATAGAAAAGCACGGGACCAACGTTAAAGAAGTGGCAGTCCAAAAGACTCATTCCAAGCAGTGTTCCGACATAGAACAGAAGATAAGTGTTTGCTTGGGTAGGTTTTGATGCATAAAGTCTTAAAGTGCTGATTCGGTGGTAAAGATATGCCACGAGACCAACGACACCGCAGGAGGCCATCATTTGTACAATGGTGTTGTGCCAACGAGGTGGGAAGAAAGAGGAGAATTGTTCTGTTAGAATATGTGTTCCCATTCCGTTGTATTCAATAGGGAAGAAACTCTGACCGAAGATAGGATTTCTCAAAAATACTTTAATGCCGTTTTTATAGATATCAAATCGATCGGAATCATTGATTACAATAGATTCTTCGCCCCAAACGATGATGTGCGGCAGATCGCGGAAGATTAAAATCAATCGATCGCGGAATGTCCATACACCGACAATTAAGGCAGCAAGGAAAAGAAACGAGGTAACGCGGAACTCAATTTTGCTGACACACTTAATGAATGTGTAAATGAAAGAAGCAATAAACGCAAATACCGCGCCAACGATAGAACCGCGAGAGCAAGTGAATACAGCAGAAACAAAAAGCAAACAAGCAATCAAAAGGAAGGCGGAACTCCCCTTTTTACGGGATGCGAAGTAAAACGCAAAAGGAATTGACATGCTGATGATTGCACCAATGTTATTGTAACAACCCCAACCGGTTTGAATGATATCACGCCTGATAACACCGTTTTGTATAACATCCTCTACCAAATATGTGTAACCAACCTCAGCAGCAACAACAACGCCCACAATCAAACCGATTGATGCAAAATAATCAAAATCAAAATCTTCCCAGTTAATTGTGGCGGAAAAAATGAAATACAGCAAAAACAGAGATGCAAACTGTATAAATGCAAACAGCAGATTACCTTTTGCATATTCGGCGTATTCTGGGTGCAGTATGCCGGAAAGGAAATAAGAAGCACCGAGCACGAGCATACCGGGTAGCAGTGCTCTTTTTGTACCAAACAAGCGGCGAAATCCCATATTGGGGTCAAAAGCAATTCTGCCAAGCAAAACAAGTATGCCAATCGTAACGATGGCAATCAGATAAATGCCGGATGTACCAAAGAAAATACTCTGTCCATTACTGCCGGGATTGTTGGTTGGAGACGGAGTAATGTAGCACAGAATAAACAAGGGCATCAGTGGTGTAAAATCATCGGCAAAGATCCCCACGTATATTGCGTACAGCACTACAAAGGTGTAAAATACAATTTCCAATGAAAAAACATAAGAAATAAGAGTGAGCGCGCCAAGAAAGACTACTCCCAAAGGGGAGCTGATGAAGCTATTAATACTCTCTACCGGTTCGGAATGTTTCCGTGTATTCCGATATTTTGTTATATCGCTGTAATATGTCATGTTTGTTCTCCTACATGATTCAAGATTTGCTGTTGGTTAGTTGACATTAAATTTGTTGAAATTGTTTGAGAAATGCGGTTTTATAGGTTACTTAATATGAAATCTCTTTTGCAACTTAACAAAATAAACGGTAATTAGGCGCGTCAGGCAAAAATCGTAAAGGACAAAAGCAAAAACGCCGAGCAACAACGTGGCTGCTATCATAACCCAACCACCGGTTGTTTCTAAAAGGGTGGGGGCAAATAACCACATTACTGCCCAAATGATAAGAAGCGATATGGCAAGCACGCCCATTTTGAGTACCCATGCAGGCAGACGTGCCATTCGTCTTTCGATTTTCTGCTTGAGGATGGGATAGAATCCTGTCAGCAGAGCATAAAAGAGAACGGGTGTTTTTAGGGGTAAGAGAAGCAGAGCGACAATAGAAGTTACAATCCATATCAGCCACGGGTAGGGGCCGCCCATTTCAATGACGGCATAAACCGTCAAAAGGGAAGCGATTACTGCAACGCTGATGTCAAGCACTTCAATCACGGCACCCAGTCCTAAGATGACCACGCCCAGCGCGCAAAGCATTGCGCTAACGGTCAAATACTTGACTTGTTCGGAGGTTTTCTTCGACATCGTGTCCTCCGTATCAGCAGCAGCGAATCAAGTCGCCGCCCATCATCTCACAACAGCAGTCTGCACAAATAAGTTGCGAGCAGCAGTTGCAGGTGTCATCGGTTCTCGATGCAGTGTGATAGCCGTAGCCATAACCCGCTGTTTGTGCACGGAGCTGGTCGCGTGCGGCACGGTATTCTTGATTGTAGGGATCCATCGCGCAAGCGCGATCAAACATATTTTGAGCGTCGGTAAAGTATCCGCGTTTGTAAACCGTGCAACCCAAAAGGAAGAACCACTCCGCGTTTTGCATCGCAGCGGGCATCGAGCGCAAAGTCTGCTCGGCCTGCATAATTTCGTTGTCGTTGATCAGTCGACGCACCTCGGCAAAACGAGCGTCACCCGAGGCAGAGGTTGCACCGGGATTGCCGTTGTAATGATAGCCGTTGCTGTTTTGCGATTGCCCGTTACCGCCTCCTGCACGCATCTTTTGAATTTCCTCGTATGCCGCGTTGACCTCTTTCATCTTGTCGCTTGCAAGATCGGCAAGATCACTGTCGCGGTATTTATCGGGGTGATATTTACGCGCTAAATCTCGATAAGCTTTTTTAACTTCTTCATCGGTGGCGTTGGGAGAGACGCCCAATACCTCATATGGATTTTTCATTTTCGTCGATTTCACCTTTCCAAGCTTGTAGCAAAATTCGATCGGCCACACGTGGCAGACCGAGATAAAGAATATTACAGAGAATCTCCCGTACCTCAGGGGCGGGGAAGTTATCAATCAATAGGAATGCTCCCTCTGCATCGGATAAATAGCGTTTTAGAGAAACGGCAATGCTTTCAGCGTTTTCTTGTGTCATTCCGTCTCCAAATAAGCGCACAAAGGGGTTAAACGAGCCGCTTGCGAGGTCTTCGCGATAATCGTCGGCGGCATCGATGAGATAGATCCAATGCCCGATGGCGCGTCCAAACGTGGTTGCAATGCGCGCTTCAATTCCGTCAAGCCCCTCGGAACATACGGCTGCCATTAGGTTGCCGAAAATCGCGGCGGGAGCATCGGCACTTGGCGGAGCGGTCGCGTCCTTTTCATACTGCCGCAATTCCTGTAGCAGAGAACGCACCGTTGCGTCCAATTCTGGATAGCGACGTTTTGCGCGGCGGTAGGCGGGAGAGAAGAAAGACGAAGCCACACTCGCACGCAATTTCTTGAATCCTTTTTCATCATCTACATCGTCACGGCATTTGTGATAGGTCAAAATGGCAGAAGCATCCGCACAGTAAGAAAGCGCGGGGGAGTCAAGTGCCATATTTCGTTTTTTGAAGGGGTGAACGATGCAACGTTTTTTGGCAAGTGTCAAATTTTCATTTGTCAAAGACATTCGTAACGCTGCCAAAAAGGCGAAATCATAGCTCAGAGAGATACGCGAGCACTGACCCGTGCATTTGCCCATCTGGCGGCAGAGACCGCAATAGATGGCACGATAACATTCCTGATCACGCAAACGCAACTCGGGCGCATCGGTGCGAATATAACCCAGCATGTCCTCACTCCTCTCAAAAAGCTTGCCCTATTATATATCATAACCTATTTATCTGTAAAATGCAAGAATTTTTTGTGTTTTTTTGTGAAACTTTTTCCTTTTATTAAAAAATCGAGGAAGAGAAAACAAAAAAACCAAAAAAAATGCAAAAAAACTATTGACAAACAGGAGTGGATGGTGTATAATATCATAGAAAACAAAGCAGAGCTCTCCGCTCTCACCTACCTGCAACAGGGCAGTCGGGTTAATAAACGCCTTATGCCACTATCTTAAGTGGTACTTGTGCCGTGCGGAGACTTGTGTCTTTGTACGGTTATTTTTTATTTCGCTTGGAGGTGTTTAACTATTAGCGCAAAAGAGAAAGAAAACCTGCTTAATGAGGAAATTACCGCGAAGGAAGTACGATTGATCGGTGCTGAAGGCGAAACGCTTGGCATCATGAGTTCCGATAAGGCATTGGAAATTGCGTATGACCAGGGTATGGACCTTGTTTTGATGTCAGGGCAGGCCAATCCCCCCGTATGCAAAATTATGGACTACGGCAAGTTCCGTTTCGAGCGTGAAAAGCGCGAGAAGGAAGCCAAAAAGAAGCAGCAGACCATTGAGCTCAAAGAAATTCAGCTCTCCTGCCGCATCGATACCCACGATTTTGAAACAAAAGCAAACCACGCACGCCGCTTCTTGAGCGACGGCAACAAGGTGCGCGTTGTTATGAAGTTCAAGGGCAGAGAAATGAGCCATATGAACATCGGTAAAGAGATTCTTGAAAAGTTCGAGGCCGCTTGCTCCGAGTTGGGCACTGTTGATAAGAAGCCCGTTCTCGATGGCAGATTTATGAGCATGGTTATCTCACCCGTCAAGGCGAAATAATCCAAACCGTACCACAAAAATTATTATTGTATATCATACTTCGACTTCGGTCGAAAGAGAAAAGGAGTTACGAAAAATGGGAAAAATCAAAACACATAAGGCTTCTGCCAAGAGATTTTCCGTTACCGCAAACGGTAAGGTAAAAATGTTCCACACCTCTCACCGCCACAACACCGGTAAAAAGGACGCAAAGAGAATTAGACACTTGCGTTCCAGCGCAATTGTTGATGGCAAAATCGCAACCAACCTCAAGACGTTGGTTCTGAAGTAATAAGAAAGGGAGGAATTAAAAAATGGCAAGAGTTAAGGGCGCAATGATGACGCGCAAGAGAAGAAAGTCCACACTCAAGGCAGCTAAGGGTTACTGGGGTGCAAAATCTAAGCACTTTAAGATGGCTAAGCAAGCCGTAATGAAGAGCGGCAACTACGCATTCGTTGGTAGAAAGCAAAAGAAGAGAGATTTCCGTTCTCTCTGGATCACCAGAATTTCCGCACAAGCAAAGGTTAACGGAATGAACTATTCCACCCTTATGCACGGTCTCAAGGTTGCAGGCATTGACCTCAACCGTAAGATGCTCGCTGAGATCGCAGTTTCCGATAAGGAAGCATTTGCAGCTCTCTGCGCACAAGCAAAGGCAGCACTTTAATTGTGATAAAAAACCCGATGTTAACATCGGGTTTTTGTCATACATAGATGCTTTTTCGCGCTCTGTTTTGGCACAAAAAAGAGTGCAAAACACACCCACAGGAGGCAGCAAAATATGCTTTTTACAGGGGAAATCATCCGTTCCAGACAAAACAAAAACATTGTTGAACTTTGCAAACTGACCGACCGCAAGGCAAGGGAAGCGACCAAAACTTTCCGCTTTGACGGTATCAAATTGCTTGAGGAAGCCATCAAAAACGACGTAGAAATCTGCGCCGTCTTTTTGTCGTGCTCGGCACAGGAGAGGGTACTTGATTTTTTGTGTGCGCGCTTTGGTAGAGCGTACGAAGATAAAATTGAGAAGTGTTTTGTGGTGTCGGATGAGATTTTTGATAAAATTTCTGAAGAAAAATCGCCCGAAGGCGTAATAACTATTGCAAAATATATTGACAAATTGCAAAAAAATGCTACAATATATAATAGCGTTCATTTTTCGGGGATGAAAAACGAGAGCATCGTGCTCCTCGAATCGGTGCGCGATCCCTCCAACGTGGGGGCAATCATCCGTTCAGCGGCTGCTATCGGCATCGACCACTTGATTTTGAGTGCCGACTGCGCCGATATCTACCATCCGCGCGCCGTGCGTGGCTCTATGGGCACGGTCTTTAATCAACGCATCGATCGCGTGACCGACCTTGCCACAACCATCACAGAATTGCGCAAGAGCGGACGTCGCGTTTTCGCCGCCGCGCTTGACGAGAGAGCCCTGCCGCTTGGCAAGTTTGAAATTCTTGCAGGTGATGCCGTTGTCATTGGCAACGAGGGACACGGACTTTCCGAATCTGTCATCGCCGCTTGTAGCAACAGTGTCATCATTCCAATGAGTGAGCGCGCCGAATCCTTTAACGCCGCCGTTGCGGCTTCCATTCTCATGTGGGAGTTCGCAAAGGGCAAATAATTTTTTGATTTTGAAAGAGAGGGGGAGAGAACATGAAAAGCAAAGATACTTTGTATTGGATATGGCTATCCGAAGCGCTCGGCGCGGGTTCTTCTGCCTTTCGTCGCCTCATCTCCCTTTACGATACGCCTTTCGACATCTTTCGCGCAGAGGAGACCGAGCTTGAGCAGATCCCCAACTTAACAGAGCGAACCAAACGAGCACTCTGTGATAAGAGCTTGCAACGCGCCACCGAGATCCTTGATAAATGTGAGCGCGAAGGCATTGGTGTGCTTTGTTATGATGAAGATGCTTATCCGCGTGCTCTGCGCGAGATTCAAAAGCCGCCAATGCTGCTCTACTACCGCGGCAATCTTCCTGATTTCAATCGCAATCTTTGCGTTGGAATTGTGGGAACGCGCAGTATGAGTGCATACGGAATGAAACAAGCGTATAAAATGTCGTATGAGCTTGCCTCTGCGGGCGCGTTTGTCGTCAGCGGTATGGCAAAGGGGATTGACGGTGTTGCGGCGGCTGCCGCAATCAAAGCGGGCGGCACAACCGTGGCCGTGCTTGGCTGTGGTGTGGATATCCCGTATCCCTCGCATCATCGCAATCTTTATCAGACCATCTGCAAAAGCGGCGTCGTCTTTTCCGAGTTTGCCCCAGGTACACGTCCCGTAGGATATCATTTTCCTATGCGTAATCGCATCATCAGCGGTTTGTCGCAAGCCACAGTCGTGATTGAAGCAGGCATCGGTAGCGGCTCTCTTATCACCGCCAAGGAGGCAATCTTACAAGGTCGCGACGTATTTGCCATCCCTGCCAATGTGGGCAGTAAGGGAGCGGACGGCACAAACGGACTTTTGCGAGATGGAGCACGTATGGCGCTTTCCACCGCAGATATCCTCGCACCGTATCAATATACCTATGCCGAGTCGCTGACCTTAGAAAAATATGAGGCGAGCAAATCGTTGGAGAACATTGACCTCTCGCATTTGGCAAAATTGGGCGTGATTGAACTCTCAAACGACGCCTCGGGTGAAGCGAAAATGAATCTGACACCTGCCGCACCCGCTACCAAGGAGAAAAAGCCGACACGAAAGCGAACGCCTTCTGCCAAAACGGAAAAGCCCACAAAGACCTCTGCGGAACCGAAAGAGGAAAGGGAAGAGCCCAAAGCGGTTTCTCCCGCACCGCCCAAATCGATTCCGGAGGCAACGCTCGCAACGCTGACGCCGGCACAAAAGGCAATCCTTGAGGCGATTCCCGACGATGGAACGCTCTCCACCGATGCCATTTTTGCATTGGAGCATCCGCACGCCGACATTATGGCAGCACTCACTATGCTTGAGATTATGGGACTTGTGCAAAAGCTTCCCGGATCTCTTTACAAAAAGGCATAATTTGAATTTGACAACAAGTTTTACGAAGAAATATACAGAACCGAACCACACGAAAGGAACGAAAACAGAATGGCAACTAATTTGGTGATATTGGAGTCCCCTTCAAAGGCGTTAACCGTTAAGGGCTATCTCGGAACCAACTACAAGGTAATCGCATCCATCGGTCACGTGCGTGATCTTCCCAAAAGCACCTTGGGTGTTGATATCGAAAACGACTTTGAAGCACATTATATCAACATTCGCGGCAAGGGTGATCTCATCAAGGAGATTCGCAAGAGCGCGAAAGCTGCAAACAAGATTTTTCTCGCAACCGACCCTGACCGCGAAGGAGAAGCCATTGCTTGGCATCTTGCCGCGGCACTTGATATTCCCGTAGAAAAGACACAGCGCATCTGCTTCAACGAGGTTACAAAGTCGGCCGTTAAGGCGGCTATCAAAAACCCCAGACAGATCGATATGAACCTTGTCAACTCCCAACAAACGCGTCGCATCCTCGACCGTATTTTGGGTTACAAGCTCAGCCCGCTGCTTTGGAAGAACGTCAAGAGCGGTCTTTCCGCAGGTCGTGTACAGTCGGTAGCAACCAAGATTATTGTTGAACGCGAAGAAGAAATTCAAAAATTCGTTCCCGAAGAATATTGGACCATTGAAACACAGCTCACAGGTCCCGATGGCAAAACCTTCCGCGTACACTTCGTGGGCAACGAAGAGGGCAAACTGACGCTTTCCAACGAAGCAGAGGCAAAGGCGGTAGCCAATGCGGTTAACGGCAAGCCCTATACGGTAGCAGCTGTTCGCCGTGCCAACAAGCAAAAGAACCCCGCGGCACCTTTCACTACCTCCAGTTTGCAACAGGAAGCATTCCGCAAGCTCGGTTTCCAATCCCAACGCACAATGAAGGTGGCACAGGAACTTTACGAAGGTGTTAACCTCGGTTCCGAATTTGGCGGCACACAGGGTCTTATCACCTATATGCGTACCGACTCGGTTCGCGTATCTGCCGATGCACAAAATGCCGCACGCGATTTCATTATGACAAAGTATGGCGCACAATATTGCCCCGAAACGGCAAGAGTTTACAAGTCTCGCGCAGGCGCGCAGGATGCGCACGAAGCGATTCGTCCTTCTCGCGTAGACCTTGAACCCGCAATGATTCGTCGTCACCTCAGTGCCGATCAATTCAAGCTCTACAAACTCATTTGGGAGTGCTTTATTGCAAGCCAAATGGAGTCTGCAACTCTGAACACCATCAGCATTGATTTGAACGCCTCGGGTTATCTCTTCCGCACCAGCGGATATTCGGTTGCATTCCAAGGTTATATGGCTGTTTTTGAAGCCACCGAGGAGACCAATGCAAACGACCACGAGCCCAAGGCAATTAAGGATATCCGTCTGCCCGAGTTGGAAATGGGCGACGAGCTTTCCGCTGATGATGCCGAACTGACACAGCACTTTACCGAGCCCCCCGTAAGATACAACGATGCATCTCTTATCAAGATGCTCAAAGACCTCGACATCGGTCGTCCCAGCACCTATGCCACCATCATCAGCACCATCATCACGCGCAACTATGTTAAGCGTGAGGGCAAGGCATTTGTTCCAACGCCTCTCGGTATGGTAACCAATCAGCTTATGGAGCAGAATTTCCCGACCATTGTTGACTACGGTTTCACCGCAGAAATGGAACGTGACCTCGATAAAATCGAAGAGGGCGATGCAGAGATGCTTGCCGTTCTCAAAAAGTTCTGGGCAGACTTCTCCCATCAGTTGGAAGAAGCCGAAAAGAACATCGGTGGCAAGAGCATTGAGATTCCTCCCGAGGAGACCGACATCATTTGCGAAAAGTGCGGCAGCCGCATGATTGTTCGCAACGGTCGTTTTGGCAAGTTTGCCGCTTGCCCCAACTATCCCACTTGCCGCAACACCAAGCCCCTGACTCCCCCCGAGGCAGAAAAGCCCGAGGAGACCGAGCAACCTGTCAAAGAGGAAGAAGAAAAGACCAAGAAAGCTCCCGTTATTGCCGATTTTAAGTGCGAAAAGTGCGGTGGCGATATGGTTTTGCGCACAGGTAAGTTTGGTAGCTTCTACGCTTGCGCAAATTATCCCCAATGCCGCTTCACAAAGGCGCGCGTGCGCGAAGTTGGCGCAAAGTGCCCCAAGTGCGAGGCAAAGATTGTAACCAAATACGGTCGTAACCGCACCGTTTTTTACAGCTGTGAGCGCTATCCCGAGTGTGATTTCTCCTCTTGGGATGTTCCCACCAACGAGACCTGTCCTACTTGCGGCAAGATGCTCTTCCGCAAAAAGGGCAAGAATCTGCTTGTTTGCCACGATGAAGCGTGCAAATACAGCCGCGAAATCCCTGCAAACGCAAAAGAGCAGAGCGGAGAATAATGACTATGCAACAAACACGAATCAACGTTTTGGGCGCGGGACTTGCCGGCTGTGAGGCAGCTTGGCAAGCCGCCCAAAGAGGCGTCAAGGTCAAACTTTTTGAAATGAAGCCCCACAAAATGACTCCTGCACACCATTCAAACGGTTTTGCGGAATTGGTTTGCTCCAACTCTCTGCGCTCCGATTGCACGACCAACGCAGTAGGGCTCCTCAAAGAGGAGATGCGCCGCTTTGACTCTTTGATTATGCAAGCGGCAGATGCCACACGTGTTCCCGCGGGCTCGGCACTGGCAGTCGACAGAACCCAATTTTCACAGTATATTACCGAGCGCATTCGCAACCACCCCAACATTGAGGTGGTCGAAGAGGAGGTTTCCTCCCTCGAAGAGGGAGTTGTTACCGTTATTGCCACGGGTCCCTTGACCTCGGATGCAATGGCAGAATTTATCACAAGCAAGCTTGGTTGCGGCAAACTGCATTTCTTTGATGCTGCCGCGCCCATCGTCGATGCCGCCACCATCAACATGGACGTTGCTTTTTTCGCATCCCGTTACGACAAGGGAGACGCGGACTATATCAACTGTCCGATGAACAAAGAGCAGTACGACGCCTTTTGGCAAGCCCTCACAACTGCAGAAGAAGCACAACTCAAAGAGTTTGACAAAGAGAGCCAAAAGAACGTCAAGGTTTTTGAGGGATGTATGCCTGTTGAAGTCATGGCACGCAGAGGATATGACACACTGCGTTACGGACCTCTCAAACCCGTTGGCTTGATTGATCCGCGTGTGGGTGAGGAATCCTATGCTGTCGTACAACTGCGCAAAGAGAACCGCGAGGGAACAATGTTCAATCTTGTCGGTTTCCAAACGCACCTGACTTTCCCCGAGCAGAGAAGAGTGTTCCGCATGATCCCCGGACTTGAGAACGCAGAGTTCTTGCGTTACGGTGTTATGCACCGTAATACCTATCTCAATTCCCCCGGGCTTTTGGATAACACTTACGCAATGGTCGCACGTCCGGACGTTTTCTTTGCAGGACAAATGACGGGTGTTGAGGGCTACGTAGAATCTGCCGGCAGCGGACTTCTCGCAGGCATCAACGCGGCAAAGTGCGCACTCGGTCAGGACAAGCTGACACTCCCCGAGGAGACGATGCTGGGAGCCATGGCAGGATACGTCAGCCACGGTGGCGTGGGCGATTTTACACCTATGAACGCAAACTTTGGCATTGTCAATCCGCTTGGCTATCGCGTTAAGGGTGGCAAGACAGCAAAAAATGAAAAACTCGCAGAGCGTGCACTCGCTATCATTGACGAGATTGCCGCAAAGCTTTAACAAAGAAAACGAAAAGACTACAAAGGAGGTGCAATATGGCTATTTCTCTTGATGTTCTGCAAGAACGTATCGGCTATCGTTTTAGCGAAGTTCGTTATTTGGAACGCGCAGTCACACACTCGTCCTATTCCAACGAGACGGGTGCGCGCAATCACCATCTGCTCTGCAATGAGCGGTTGGAGTTTTTGGGAGATTCCGTGCTCTCCTTGGTGGTCAGCAACTATCTTTACACGCATTTTTCCGAGTACCCCGAGGGAACGCTCACGCGCATCCGCTCGGCAGTGGTCTGTGAAGCGGCTTTAGCTTCCTTTGCCGAAAAAATCGGACTTGGCGAATTTTTGATGCTTGGCCGCGGTGAGGCACAAAACGGTGGAGCGGCAAAACCTGCTATCTTGGCAGATGCTTTCGAAGCACTTTTAGCGGCCATCTATCTTGACGCAGACGTCGAGGATGCAATGCAATCGGTGGCGTCCTTCCTTTTGCCAATGGTAAAATCCGCTATTGATACCTTGCCGGAAATGGGAGACGTGCGCATCGACAGCAAATCGCGCTTGCAAGAATTCATTCAGCAAGACCGCGAGCAAAAAGAGGTACTTGAATATCGCCTCGTTGGCGAGAGCGGTCCCGACCACAACAAAACCTTCACGGTTGACCTATATCTTGGCGCAAACTGCATCGGCAGCGGTCGGGGACACTCCAAAAAGGCAGCCGAACAAGCCGCCGCAAAGGCAGCATTGTCGCTGTTCGGACTTATCTGATATGCGCCACGTTAATATTCCCGTTTTTATCCCACATCTGGGCTGTCCCAACCAATGTGTGTTTTGCAACCAACGCTCAATCTCGGAGCACAAAGACTTTTGCGAGGAGAGCGTACGGGACGAAATTGAGCAAGTTTTATCCACTCTCGGCCCCGAGGACGAAGCCGAAATCGCCTTTTTCGGTGGCTCTTTTACGGGCATCGACTGCGACTTGATGTGCCGCCTTTTGGATTTGGCACAGGACTATATCAGAGCCGGCAGAGTAACGTCTATTCGTTTATCAACCCGACCCGATTACATCAGCGAGGAGATTTTATCTATTCTTTCGCGCTATTCGGTAAAGACTATTGAACTTGGTTTGCAAAGTATGGATGATGCCGTACTGTTGGCTTGCCATCGCGGGCATACTGCCAAGCAGGCAGAGGTTGCTTGCCGTGCCGTAGTCGAGGCAGGATTTGCGCTTGTTGGGCAAATGATGATAGGTCTTCCTGCATCAACTCCGGAGAGTGAACTGCTAACAGCTCAAAAAATTTATGAATTGGGGGCATCCGCTGTGCGGATCTATCCCACCGTCGTATTTTACGACACGCCTTTGTGCGAAATGGCACAACACGGAGAGTACGTACCGCTTTCGGTTGAGGAAGCCGTCGAGCGTACAGCACCCGTGTTGCAATTCTTTCGCGCGCGCGCGCTCCCGTGCATACGCGTAGGGCTTTGCGCAACCGAAAGCTTAACCTCGCCCGATGCCGTTTACGCAGGGCCCAACCATCCCGCCCTTGGCGAGATGATTCTTGGCGAATGTCTCTACCAAAAAGTGAGAGAGACTGTTGTGCAGTCAGGACTTGCAGGGCAGGGCATTATTTTGGAAGTTCCCCCACGGGAACTCTCCGCCACCATCGGTCAGCACCGATGCAACATTGAAAAATTACAACGCGAAACGGGAGTCACCGTTCATCGCGTGATTACGAATGAGAGTCTTTTGGAATGTGTCGTACTTCCAAGGACTCAAAAACCGGTTTAGGAGGATGTGACAGTGTACTTAAAGTCATTGGAAATGCAGGGCTTCAAATCTTTCCCCGATAAGACCAAACTTGTGTTCGAAACCGAAACCAAGGTTGACCTGATGGCGGAAAGTGTTGGAGAAAACCACGGCGTTACGGTCATCGTAGGCCCTAACGGCTCGGGAAAATCGAATATTGCCGACGCTATGCGTTGGGTACTTGGTGAAATCTCGTCCAAGAGCTTGCGTGGTAGCAAAATGGAGGACGTTATCTTCGGCGGTGCAGACAGTCGTCGCCCTATGGGATACGCAGAGGTATCGGTCACATTCGATAACCGTGGAGAATTTGCAAAATTGGATTGCCCTTACGATGAAGTTACGGTTACCCGCCGTTACTATCGCTCGGGTGACAGTGAATACTTCATCAATCGCAAGGGGGTTCGCCTGAAGGATATCTACGAGCTCTTTATGAATACGGGTGTTGGCCGTGACGGTTATTCCATCATCGGTCAGGGACGTATTGCCGAAATGGTATCCCGTAAGAGTGAGGAACGCCGCAGCGTGTTTGAAGATGCCTCGGGTATTGCAAAATACCGTTATAAGAAAAACGAGGCAGAGAGGAAACTCAAGGCAACCGAGGACAATATGACTCGCGCTAATGATATCTTCCTTGAGGTATCGGCACAAGTAGGCCCTCTGCAAAAGGAGGCCGAAAAAGCCAAAAAGGCGATTGAGTTGATGGAGAACAAAAAGCGCGCCGACGTCAGCTTGTGGCTCTACGACACCGAAAAGCTGCACGATGAACTCGCATCTGCCGAGGAGGCAATGAAACGCGCTACCTTTGATTTGCAAATGGCAGAGGATTCTATTCAATCTCTCGAAACCCAAAACGCAAAGCTGTTTGAGGCATCGCAGAGCAGCAAAAAGGAATCCGAAGAGCTCCTGACGCAAATTCGTGAGCAGACCGAACTTTGCCACCAACTCGAGAGCGAATATCGCGTAGCCGAGAACACCATCTCGCACGCAAAGGAACTCATTGCCGCAACGCAGGGAAGCGTAGGGGGCACCGAAAAGGCTTTGCAAAACGAAATGGAGGCTTGCTCTAAGCACGCTGCCAAAATTGCAGAGTTGCAAGCGAGCGGTGAAGAACTCACAGGAGAGCAAGACAAACTCACCCAAGAACAAACTCACCTGACTGCAAAGGCAAACGAGCTGGAAACCAACATTGCACAAGCCCTTGAGGATATCCGTACCCTTGAGAATGAAGCCGTTGACGTTAAGGTTCGCATTTCGGTTTTGGAAAATGCCAAGAACTCCGATACCGATAAGAACAGTTCGGCATTGACCGAGCTTGAGGGCTACCGCAAAATTTCGGACGAGTTGTCCGAGCAATGCGCCCAAAAGGAACGCGCAGTTGCCGCATATGATGCAGAGATTGCAACTATTGACAGTGACATTTCCCGTCACGAGCAAGCACTTACCGATGCCACCGCGGCACTCAAGTCCAGCACCGCAAAACTGAACAATGAGACCTTGCGTCGCGATTCCGTAGCACAAAGAATTGCAACCTACAAAGCAATGGAGGAGCAATTTGAAGGATATTCCAATGCCGTACGCTACGTTATGAAGCAATACGGAGAAGGGAAGATTACCGATGCACACGGTGTACCTTGCGGAACCATCTACGGCCCTCTTTCCAAGGTCATTTCCGTAAACGATAAGTATTTGACTGCTATCGAGATCGCCCTTGGCGCAAATCTGCAAAACATCGTTGTTGAAAACGAAGCCACCGCAAAGGCGGCTATGCACACCCTCAAGCGCGGCGAAGCGGGTAGAGCAACCTTTTTCCCACTCACCTCTATGAAAGCGAGTGAGCCCACCAAGGAAATCACCGAAGCCGCAGGTTTTGAAGGATACATCGGTGTAGCAGACAGCTTGGTAGATGCAAAAAAGGAGTTTAGCCAAGTGCTCTCTTCCTTGCTTGGCAGAATCGTTGTATTCGATAACATCGAGCACGCAAGCGTTATGGCAAAGGCGTTGCATTATCGTGTACGCGTTGTCACGCTCGACGGTCAGCAAATCAATGCAGGCGGTTCTTTCACGGGTGGTTCTGTTCGCACAGGCAACGGAATTCTTTCCCGTGCAGGCGAGATCAAACGTCTTGAGGGCGAACTTGACGAACTGAAAAAGACAGTTGAAAAACTCGAAGCCGACGTTGCTAAACTGACAGAGCAGGTACAATCCGCCGAGGATGAAAAATATGCCGCAGAAGATCGCCGTGAGCTTATCGCTGTTCTCCGCAACACCGAGAACACCCAACTCGATCAGCTCCGCGCCAAAAAAGAAGCCAACGATACTTTGCTTTCCAAACTCCGTGCCGATATGCAGGAGTATGAAAACGCAAAGATCAAATACGAAGAGGACATCGAAACTCTCACCACCGAGGCAAAGACACTCCGTCACCGCATCGGTGAGATGACCGATTTCCGTATGGAAAAGGATGCCGAGCGCGGAGAGATTATCTTGCGACTCGACGAAATTTCCAAGAGCTTGACCGAACTCTATATCCGCATCAGCGAAAACCAAAAGGATATCGAAACGGCAATCATGCTCAAAACCGCATCCGAGGAGCGCATCGAAACTTTCCATCAGGAAAAGATGACGCTTTCCGGTCGCATCAACACCCAGGAAGAGCAAATCAGACAGACCACCGAGGCAATGGAAAAGAACCGTGCCGATCACGCCGCGGCTACTGCCGAGTTGGAACGCCTGAACGAAAAGCGCGGAGCGGTAGAGAAGGATAACTTCGAATTCGAGCGCAAGCTCAACGAGCTTAATGCAAAGCTCCGCGATCGTATGAATCACAAGGAGCTCGTTTTCCGCGAGCACACCAAGTGTGAATCTAAACTGCTTAACTTGCGTGATACGCAGGATAAGCTTGCCACAAAGTTGTGGGACGACTATGAACTCACCCGTACCGATGCCGTGGCATTGGGTTACCCGCCCGTCACCAAGGAAAACCGCGCCGAGCTGATGGCACTGCAAACCGATTGTCGCAATAAGTTGCGTGTGATCGGTCACGTCGACCTCGACGCAGTCAACAAATACGAAGAAGTCAAGGTGCGTTACGACTATATGAGTGCACAAATCAATGACCTCGAAGCCGCACGCAAGGAACTGAACGGCATCATCAGCCAGCTCGAAGTCGAAATGAAGGCATCTTTTATCGATTCCTTCAACAAGATCAACGAGAACTTCGGCAAGGTCTTTGCCGAGTTGTTTGGCGGTGGCTCTGCCGAACTGTCTCTGTCTGACCCCGAGAATGTACTCGAGAGTGGAATTGAGATCAAAGCCGCACCTCCCGGCAAAATCATCAAGAACTTGATGCAACTTTCCGGTGGTGAGCAGGCATTTGTGGGAGTAGCCCTGTTCTTTGCAACCATTCAGGTCAACCCCACACCGTTCTGCATTTTGGACGAGATTGAGGCGGCGCTTGACGAAGTGAACGTTGAGCGTCTGGCACAGTACATCAAGCGCTATTCCCCCGGTACGCAGTTCATTATGACCACGCACCGCCGCGGTACAATGGCGGCCGCCGATAGACTCTACGGTGTAACGATGCCCGAGCACGGTATCTCCAAGATTTTGATGCTGGACGTAAATGATATTTCCAAGAAGGAAGGAGAAGAGTGGAATGGGATTTTTGGATAAGCTCTTTGGCAGAAAGAAACGCGAACAAGAACAACAAGCCCAAGAGGAACTCCGTAAAATAGAGGCCGAAAAAGCCGAAGCAGAAGCAAAGGCAAAAGCCGAGGCAGAAGCAAAAGCAAAGGCAGAAGCAGAAGCCAAAGCAAAAGCCGAGGCAGAAGCAAAGGCAAAAGCCGAAGCAGAAGCAAAGGCAAAAGCCGAAGCAGAAGCAAAGGCAAAAGCCGAGACAGAAGCAAAGGCAAAAGCCGAGGCAGAAGCAAAAGCAAAGGCAGAAGCAGAAGCCAA
>JAZSFM010000109.1:0-11207 GCA_045532215.1 Eubacteriales bacterium
ACTCACCCGTCCGCCACTAACGCAGGGACCGAAGTCCCCTTGTCCGTTCGACTTGAATGTGTTATGCACGCCGCCAGCGTTCATCCTGAGCCAGGATCAAACTCTCGATATCATTGTATTAAAATAGCAGAACCGAAGTCCCACTAATCCAATCTGCTTACATCGAGCTTTGCTCTTAGCAATTTTACTTTTTTGTTGAGTAGTATTCTCTTTGAATTGTTCGAGATCCAATACACATACTATTTTTTAGCTTTGTACTTCTCTCTTGTTGTTCAATTTTCAATGACCGTGTGCTGTCGCGTTTTACGGCAGCTTTAATAGTATATCACAAAGTTTGGGTGTTGTCAATACCTTTTTGTAAAAAAATTTACATTTTTTCGCATAATGGCAGCTTTCACAAAGGATACTAAAAATAATCCTTGTTCATTTGGAGATTTTGAATGATAACGCTGATTTTTCGCACGCTTTTGGTGTATATTTTCCTCATTTTAATAATGCGATTAATGGGAAAGCGGCAGATTGGAGAGTTGGAAGTGACCGACCTTGTGGCAACGCTCCTGCTCTCGGAAATCGCATCTCTCCCCATCACCGACCCGAACATTCCTGTTTTGCACGCGATTGTTCCAATGATCGTTTTGCTCTCGCTCGAGGTTTTTTCTTCCTATATATTATTAAGAATGCCAAAACTAAAAAAATTTCTCTCGGCAACGCCCACCATTCTCATCAAGGATGGCGTTCTCGATCAAGCTGCGCTGACGTCTACACGGCTCTCGATAGAGGAGTTGATGAGCGAGATTCGTCAGCAGGGCTTTTGCAGTCTTGCTTATGTTTGGTATGCCATCCTTGAAAAAGACGGCAGATTGACCATTCTTCCGCGCGCGCGATATTCTCCGCCCACGCAGGAGCAAATGAATATGACATCGAGTGAGGAAAGCTTAATGCACGTGGTGTATAACGGAAACGTTTACAACGATAAAGGACTTGCTTTGATAGAAAAAAACCGCGCGTGGCTCGACAAGCAGCTATCGCGGCGCGGTGTGACTCTTGCCGATCAATTTTGCGTGACCGCGAACAGTCAAGGGGAAATTTATTGGATACCGAAAGCGAAAGGAGAGAAAAAATGAGATCTTTGATTGCCACAATTATTTTGTGTTGTGTAATGTTCTTGGCGGCAACCGTAAATTTTGTTTATATCAATCGAATAGCCGACGCAATGGACGAACTAATCGATGCTCTCCCCGACATCAATGAGCCGATGTGTGTTGAAAAAGTCACCGAGTTTTGCCGAAAGTGGGAAAAGAACGCGCCCCTCGTCGGTCTCACCGTCGGTTTTCTCACCGTTGATAAGCTCTCCGAGCATTGCCAAACGCTCCTCTCTTGTGCCGAGGCCGGAGATGTTTACGGCTATTACACAGCCCTCACCCTCTTGCAGGACAGCATTGACGATGTGAGAAGATTAGAAAGATTTTCGATTGAGAATCTTTTTTGAGGACGCGAAAATGTGGGGGAACTTCTTTCGAGAAGTTCCCCCCGCACCCCTCCAAAAAGCACTCTCACAAAACACATAAAGGTTTATTGTTGGTACACAAACAGACGGTTACTCCCATAAATTATTTGTTTTACACCGTAGGGGAGGGGTTTTCCCCATAGATGGGAACTCAAGCAATCTTGAGCCCTCCTCCGGGAGGAGGGGAGCTCCGCGCAATGTCGCGGAGCAGGGAGGAGCCCGCGGTATTTTAGAGTTGCACTCGCCACAAAACGAGTGCTATGTGTTCGTACACGCAGTCTCCTTCCGGCTCGTTTTACTCGCCACCTCCCTCCCGGAGGGAGGCTTTTGATAGTTCTGCCCTCATTATTTTTTGCGTTTCTATCAATGCTGAATTCGTGTAATCTACCCCCCTAAGTTCCCGTCTATGGGGGGTCCCATCCCTCTGTTATACGCGTTTGCGCTCGTTTTCGGGCGATTCGTGAATCGCCCCTACAGATAATTTTAATTTTCCTTCGTTCTTGTTACAATCAACGCTTTTACGCGCTCGCAGAGATTTTGAAATTCGGGATGGTTGCGGATGGGGGCAAATTCTTGTCTTTGCAGCGTAGCCAAATGCTCACCGGGGCGCACGCAAGAGCCGGTCGTCATACCGTTCATTGTTGTGGTTATTTGAATCATACGTTCTTTTGGGGCGTCGGGGTCATTGCGAGCCGACTCCCAAATTTCCCTTGCACTCCACTCCATTCCGTTTAGAAACCGGCAGGAAGTGGGAAGTAAAATCTTATCTTTTATTTTCATCGTTTTTTCGAGTAATTCAACCATTTCTTTTGTTTTTGCCATGGCCTCATCCGTTTTACCGACAGAAGACAGGCGAACAGCAGAATCAAACCCCAATTCCAATCTGGTTGCTACCCACATATCAGGTTCTTCGTCAATTGCATCTCGGCGGATGAGAGAAAGCATATCCTTCATAAAAGCAAGTGCTGCTTGTTTGGTCTCCCGATCTGCTTTTGGGTGATACAAATAACGGGAACCGAGACTATTATCAAAAGCAGTAAACAATTGAAATCTTCGTTCGGTTTCAATTTTTTCTGTTTCTCCGCGTCTCAAATAACGGTTAAATAATAAAGTGCGCGCCGAACAATCATATACTGTTGTGTATTTTTCCAAGAATGAATCCAAATGCTCTTCGTCCTCAATCTCTGCCATTGTTTCAATCACGTGTGCATCCATTGGGTAACGTTCAAGATGCGCCTCTGCTAAAAGACGTACCTCGGGCATAATTTTCGGGTTTCGGAAGGCGCGGTCGTTTCCTTCAACCCACGGACGCCACACGTGATTGCTATCGAGATAATTGCGACGAATGTCGCGAAGAAGTGTTACGATTTTGTCGGCATCGTATTCTTTTTTCATACACTCGCGGCGGAGCTCATCAAAGGTTGCAAGAGCTCTTTTTTCTTTTTCAATCTGCGGCATACCGAGAAGCTCATCAAGTGTGATCGAAAGTGTTTCTGCGATGGCAGGCAGGAGCTCGAGGTCTGGATAGGTCGCACCGTTTTCCCAACGACTGACAGATTGATAGGTCACGCCCAAGCGGTCGGCAAGTTCCTCTTGCGTTAAATCGTTCTTTTTGCGAAAATTGCGGATGTTTTCACCGATAGTTAGTTTCATAATTTTCTCTCCTTGTTTTGCTTTTCAAGGCCTTTTTGCGTCGACACATTTATTATACGCTACAAAATCGGAAAAAGCAATAACGCATTTTGTCAGAAAAATTATCAGTTTGTGTTATATCAAAAAACGGCAGGAGCAAGCCCCTGCCCTACGATGCAAATGAAATAATTCGTCCATCCGAACATAACAATTTTTTTGTGAGTGCTTTTTGAAAGGGGTGCAGGGGACAACTTTTTCGCGAAAAAGTTTTCCCCTGCAATCTTTTATAAAAATCACGCTATAAAATTATCCAAATACCACTGACCGTCCTGTTTGGCGATGAGGATTTCGATGTTTTCGACTTGGTCGGGGGTATCCTCGAGCCAAGAATCGATGGTGATGACGCATCGGTCGGTTTTGCCGAGTGAACGCACCTTCATTGTGGAATAATCATAGATGCGCATTCCCTCGTAGGGGGTAACGCGGAACTCTTTGGACTGCCAAAGGTAAACATCCTCCTCGAGATAGCGTGCAACCCCTACAACCGAGCCACCGATACTATCGGAAACCGCAAAGCCATCGAAAATGGAACCGTTAACAACGTCATCGATATATTGCTGACTGTAAATCGATTGGATGGCCTCTTTGATTTGATCGAGTGAGTGATATTTTGCGTTGGGCATTACGATTTCGTAATTGCGGGCGGTTGGCATATTGTGATAAATATGCTCAAACGCCACGTACTCGGAGTCGTCCTCCCATACGGGAAGTCCGTGACCGAATATGAGCGCATTGACATCTTGCGAGGATTCGAGAAGATAGACCATTCTATCGTAGATATCCTCAATACGCGGCGCGGCGTTGCATTGGAACAAGAGCACACAGCTAACAACCAACACCACCACCGCGAGCACGCCCGCGATGAATTTTTTGTAATGCTTTTTGAAAAATTCAAGGATGATTTCCTTGGTGAGTTTTTTTGTTTCTTCCATTATTCTTCACTTTGGGATTGTGTGGTTTCCTCTACCTGTTCAGCCGTTTCAACAACTTCTGTTGCTTCAGAAGTGACTTCTGCTACGATCTCGTTGCCATCTTCATCGAGTTCAACTTCTTCCTCGTCGCTCTCTTCTTCGCGGGCAACAACGGTGAAGTTAACGAGCTGTTGTCCCTCGCCGAGGCGCATTACGATTACGCCACCCGCGCTACGGGAACGTGAAGGAATACCTGCAACGGGTGTGCGGATGATGGTACCGCTATCGGTAATCATCATAATATCCATGCTATCATCAACAGCGGCAATGCCTGTCAGGTCACCGCTCTTTTCGGTCAGGTTGTAGCAGGTTACGCCATAACCGCCGCGATGCTTCATCAGGCGGAAATCATCGAACGGGCTGCGTTTGCCAAAGCCGTTGGCTGTGATGCAGAGCAGATCCTTGCCCTCTTCAACCGTGCAAACGCCCTTAACGTGGTCTCCCTCGCGCAAGCTGATGCCGCGAACACCGCGTGCCGTACGTCCGAGTGCGCGTGCGCCCTCTTCGGCAAAGCGAATGGCTTGACCTTGCTCGGTTGCGATGAGAAGTTCGCAAGTACCGTCGGTGAGAACTACGTAAAGCAGTTCGTCGCCCTCGTCGAGCGTGAGCGCGATCTTACCGCCACGACGTTGATATTCATACTCGGAGAGTTTGGTTCTCTTGATAACACCGTTTCTTGTTACCATTGTCAGGTAATGGGTATCGGTGAATTCGTCTACGCTGATACAGGATGTGATCTTCTCCCCTGCCCCAAGCTCGAGGATGTTGACAATATTTTGTCCGCGTGCGGTGCGTCCTGCCTCGGGAATCATATACGCCTTGCGCATTTGAACCTTACCCGTGTTGGTGAACATCAACAGATAAGAGTGGCTATTAACAGCGATTACCTTTTCGATAAAGTCTTCTTCCTTGGTGGACATACCAATGATACCGCGTCCGCCACGATGCTGTGCGGAGTAGGATGCGGCAGGTTGACGCTTAATGTAACCTGCATTGGTGAGCGTGATAACACAACTGTGACGCTCGATGAGATCCTCAAGAATGATTTCGTGCTCGGCTGCCATAATATCGGTGCGACGCGCATCGGCATATTTGCGACGGATTTCGCTCATTTCATCCTTGATGATCTGCTTGATCTTGCCGATGTCGGCAAGAATGCCCTCGAGTTCTTCGATGAGCGCGTGCAGGCGTGCGAGTTCTTCTTCGATCTTGCTTCTCTCCATACCCGTCAGTTTACCAAGTGTCATTTCAACAATGGCTTGCGCTTGAATTTCGGTCAAACCGAAACGTTCCATCAAGGTCAGCTTGGATGCAGGAATAGAGGGAGAGGTCTTCATAATCTGCACGATTTCGTCGATGTTGTCAAGCGCAATCTTGTAGCCCTCGTAGATGTGGGCGCGCGCCTTTGCTTTTTCGAGATCGAACTCGGTGCGGCGAATGATGACCTGCTCTTGGTGAGCAATATAATGGTCGAGAATTTGCGGCAGGTTGAGTACCTTGGGCTCGTTGTTGACCAGCGCCAGCATATTGATGGCAAAGGTATCCTGCAGCTGGGTATATTTATAGAGTTGGTTGAGAAGAATTTGCGAATTGGCATCGCGGCGATATTCCACAACGATGCGCATACCGTCTCTGCCCGATTCGTCGCGAAGCTCGGTAATGCCGTCAATCTTCTTTTCCTTTACGCAGTTTGCAATCGACTCGCAGAGCAAACTCTTGTTAACGCCGTAAGGAATTTCGGTAAAGACGATGCGACGGTGGTCCTCTTCGATGGTCGCGCGAGCGCGGACCATAATGTGTCCCTTACCTGTTTCGTATGCCAAACGAATGCCGTTAACACCGTAAATGGTTGCATAGGTCGGGAAGTCGGGACCCTTGATGTATTCCATCAGGTCGTCCACCGAGCACTCGGGGTTATCCATACGGTAGATGGTGGCGTCAATGACCTCACCGAGATTGTGAGGGGGAATATTGGTCGCCATACCAACCGCAATACCCATAGAACCGTTTACCAAGAGGTTAGGAAAACGGGACGGCAATACCGTGGGCTCTTGCAAGCGGTTATCAAAGTTGGGCATCATCGGAACGACGTTCTTGTCAAGATCGCGCATCATTTCATCGGCAATCTTATCAAGACGTGCTTCGGTATAACGGTAAGCAGCAGCGCCGTCACCGTCTACAGAACCGAAGTTTCCGTGTCCCTCAACCAGAGGATAGCGCATAGAGAAATCCTGCGCCATACGTACCATTGTGCCGTATACGGCAGCATCACCGTGAGGGGGATATCTACCAAGTACGTTACCAACGGTGGTTGCCGACTTGCGGAAGGGCTTGGAGTGCACCAGGCCGTCCTCGTACATTGCGTAGAGGATGCGGCGAGCACCCGGCTTCATTCCGTCGCGCACATCGGGAAGCGCACGCGCCATAATAACCGACATAGAGTATTCGATAAAGGATTTTTTGACTTCCCTTTCCATACCCACGTCGACGATTTTCTGATTTTCAAACAGGGCAAGCTCCTGTTCTTTTTCTAAATTTTTGTCTTTTTCGTTAGCCACGATTTCTGTCCCTTTCCTGTCTTTATTTCAAGAGATAATTTTCAGAGATAATTAAACTTTTGTCTTTTTACAAAAGAACATAAGTGGTAGATACAAGCAAACTCCCGCAATCGCAGTCGCCAGCATTTCGGGGAGTACTGCGTGAAGAAGAATTTGCACAAGATGAATGTTTTGATATGTCAAGCAAGCGTAGAGAATAGTCAATCCCGCTCTCAAAAACAGAGCAAACATCAAATAAAAGAGATACGGTATGAAGCGTTTGGGTTGAATGGCACGTGCATAGTGCCCTGCTATATAGCCAAAGAGCATATAGAACAGCGGTAAGAGTACAATACCGCTCGAAGCGATTGCTTCAATGAGAGCGCCTGCTGCAAGCCCCGTAATAGCCCCGTGGTGTCGCCCATTGAAATAGGAGATACCAAGCACAATGCAGAGCATCAAGTCGGGAACTGCACCGATGTAGGTCAACTTGCCAAACACGCTCGTTTGGATCACCGCTCCTACCAAAAGCAGAATTGCAAGTGAAACACCAAACACCACAAGGCGAGAACGTGCCTTTGCTTCAAAACCCATTATGCGGTTGCGCGACACGTCCTCACTCCTTTGCTAAAAATTTTCGTTTGCTTTATTCGCCTCCCTCCGGGAGGGAGGTGGTGAGCGAAGCGAACCGGAAGGAGCACGCGGCACTAACAAATTAGTACTCGCCACAAAACGAGTGCTTCTCTTTTGTGCTCGCTTTCTCCTTCAGTCGCCTTCGGCGCCAGCTCCCTCCCGGAGGGGGCCTTATAAAATAAGCCCCTTACTTTGTTTTTTTTTATTTTTTATTTTTTTTACTTTTTATTGCATTGCTCCGCCGCTTTCGTACCCTGTGATGACCATTACCCATTTGAGGGATGAAAAATCTACAGCGGGGGTAACGGTTGCCACAAGCGTGCGATTGTATTCGTCAACGTCGATAGCGGTCACGGTTCCAATTTTGAGGTCAGCGGGATAAACACTACCCGTACCGCTCGAATAAACCGTGTCACCGACCACAACATCGGCAGTCGCATCAATGTACCCAATTTTGCAGGTTCCTTGTTGGCGCATACTGTAGTCTCCGCTGACGATGCCCACAACCTCGGAGCGCGGAATGTATGCCCCCACAGATGTTGCCGTCTCGATTAGCGTCGAGACCATACACCAGTTGAGTCCAACTTCAACCACGTATCCAACAATGCCATCCTTGGTGATAACCGGCATATTGGGTGCAATGCCGTGGAGCGTGCCGCGGTTGAGTGTAAAGTTTGTTATATAGTTGCCCGAGGAATGGCTGATGACCATTCCCTCCTCCATTGAAAAAGAGGGATATTTGTTTTTCATATCAAGATAATCACGCAGACGCTCGTTCTCTTTTTCAAGTAGTTCTGCATTTTGCAGCTGCTCCTTGAGCGCCGCGTTTTCCTCTATGAGTGCTTCGTTTTCCTCGTTGAGCGCCTTCATATTGCCAAAGTATTTTCCCCAGCCCTCAAATGCATTGCCAACTACCGTAGCCACCCAACGCACGGGCATTGTAACAGTCCCCACAATGTTCTTTGCAAGACTGCGATATCCCATAATTGAGAACACCGACGGAACGATGGTCAGCACCAATGCAATACACAGACAAATGATAAAAAATTTGTTTTGAAAAATTCTCACGTCCAATCCCCCTTTCCTAAAAATTTCACAAGGGGTATGAATTAAACGTCGAGATTTTCGGCAAACTTTGCGTTTTGCTCGATGAATACGCGGCGAGGTTCAACCTTGTCACCCATGAGCACCGAGAACATCTCGTCACAAGCAATAGCATCCTCGATGGTGACACGCAGAATGGTGCGGGTTGCAGGGTCCATGGTTGTCTCCCACAACTGCTCGGGGTCCATTTCACCAAGACCTTTGTATCGGTCGGCTTCAATGTTCACGCCGCCCATCTCGGCCACAATGGCTTCTTTTTCTTCTTCGGTGTAAGCATAACGCTCGGAACCGTATTTGGATCCTTTTTTGTAAATTTTATAGAGCGGCGGTTGTGCAAAGAAGATGTGTCCGTCCTCAATGAGTTTCTTCATATGACGGAAGAAGAAGGTGAGAAGCAGAATACGGATGTGAGAACCGTCAACGTCCGCGTCGGCCATAATGATAATCTTGCCGTAGCGGAGTTTTTCGGTGTCAAATTCTTCACCAATGCCGCAGCCAAGGGCTTGGATGATAGGAATCAGAGATTGGTTGGAATATACTTTGTCAAGTCTTGTCTTTTCAACGTTGAGAACCTTACCGCGCAGGGGCAGAATTGCCTGGAAGCGCGAATTGCGTCCCTGCTTTGCAGAACCGCCTGCGGAGTCTCCCTCTACTAAATAGAGCTCGGTGAACTCTGCGTTCTTTTCTTGACAGTCAGCAAGCTTGCCGGGGAGTGTAGAGCCCTCAAGCAGTCCCTTGCGGCGTGTTGCCTCGCGTGCCTTTCTTGCGGCCTCGCGTGCACGATATGCTGCCATTGCTTTTTCGAGAATTGCTTTACCGACGGTGGGATTTTCCTCAAGATATTCCTCAAGCTTTTCGGTAACGAGAGAGTACAGGATGGTTCTCATTTCACTGTTACCGAGTTTACCCTTGGTCTGACCTTCGAACTGTGCTTCTGTCAATTTGACAGATACAACTGCCGAAAGACCTTCGCGTACGTCCTCACCCGAGAGATTCTTTTCACTCTCCTTGATGATGCCGTACTTTCTGCCGTAGTCATTAAAGACCTTGGTCAGAGCCGTCTTAAAGCCAATCTCATGCGTACCGCCCTCAATGGTGTTGATGTTGTTTGCAAACGTCAAGAGAGCTTCGTTGTAGCTGTCGTTATATTGCATAGCGACCTCTGCCACCCAGTTCTCTTTTTCGGCTTTCATATAGATAACCTCGGGGTGGATGAGTTCACACTTCTTTTGCGTGTTGATATATTCAACAAAGGATTTGATACCGCCCTCGTACATCAAGTCGTTCTCGCGATAGGTACCATCCTCTTGAGGGGCTCTCTCGTCGCGCAGACAGATGTTCACACCGCCGTTGAGGAATGCTTGCTCGCGCAGACGCTTGAGAAGAGTATCGTAATCGAATACAACTTCCTCGAACATTTCGGGGTCGGGCAGGAAGCGAACGTAGAGACCGTGGCGGTCGGTTGCTCCCTCCTCTTTGAAGGGGCGCGCGACGTGACCGCGCTCAAACCGCTCGGTATAGCGCTTGCCCTCGTGGCAGTTGTCGATTTCTACCCAAGAGGAAAGCGCGTTTACAACAGATGCACCAACGCCGTGGAGACCTCCGGAATATTTGTAGCCGTCACCGCCAAACTTGCCGCCTGCGTGCAAAACGGTATAAACCACCTCCAGCGTGGGGATTCCCATTTTGGGGTGGATACCACTCGGGATACCGCGACCGTCGTCTTGAACGGATACGCTGTTATCCGGGTGAAGCGTGACCTCTATGCGCTTACAGCGGCCCGCCAGTGCCTCGTCGATAGAGTTATCGACAATTTCATATACCAGATGGTGCAAACCGCGCGCCGAGGTAGACCCGATATACATACCCGGTCTTTTTCGGACGGCTTCAAGTCCCTCGAGTATCTGAATCTGACTTTCGTCATAAACGCGTTGTTCCAGATTTTCCATTTTTATGTTTCCTTTCTATTGGTGTCAGAACCTTTGTGATCTTGTCAATGGGGTTAATTTCAATTTGATAAGTAATAAAATTACAAGCTTATTGGTATTTTTTGACGCAAATGTTACTTTTGCCTCCCCTGTGCAAGGGGAGGTGGCATTTTCGTAAGAAAATGACGGAAGGGTTGTAATCATTTTTTTATTGGTTAGAACCAACCCTTCAGCCTCGCTTTGCTCGGCAGCTCCCCTTGCACAGGGGAGCCTTTTATTAGTGTTGCTTTTCTTTGTTTTGCAAAACGATATACATTTTTTATTTTCTCTATTATTAATGCGTCGATCTGCCCACAAGCGAGGACGTTGCGAGCTGTGAAAAGCAGACCTTGAATTTTCCCTCTCTATCCTTGTATAAAACAAAGGATTTGGGAATTTCCTCGGAAGCAAACTCTACCGCACGTCGCGCGTCCGCCGCCGAGAGATATTTTTTTGTGATTGCCGAGACGGTTGCCGTATCCGCATCAAAAATGCCGATGATCTCCCGCTCGCGAATGTTTTGGTTGTTGCCTACGTGTAGATACATTTGATTTTTCCTTATTTGATGTAGGACTCTTTCTTATTTTTATGTTTCCGATTGTAATTTGTCGACGCGAAGTTACTTTTGCCTCCCTCCGGGAGGTAGCGAAGCGGCGCGAGTGCAATGAATAACAGTCCGGTGGACTGTTAGAACACGAGCGTGACCGAGCCGCAGCGAGACGGTGGTGAGCGAAGCGAACCGGAAGGAGCACGCGGCATTATGATCTACCGCTCGCCACAAAATAAGTATTCTGCG
>JAZSFM010000029.1:0-5928 GCA_045532215.1 Eubacteriales bacterium
CCCGCTCCCATTCCCGAGGAGGGTAAATGGATCGAGGCCAAGCAGATCACCGATATTTCCGCATACACCCACGGTGTGGGCTGGTGCGCCCCCCAGCAGGGTGCCTGCAAGCTCTCGCTGAATGTAAAGAACGGTATCATCGAGGAAGCTCTCGTTGAGACCATCGGCTGCTCCGGTATGACTCACTCCGCAGCTATGGCTGCTGAGATCCTTCCCGGCAAGACCATTCTCGAAGCTCTCAACACCGACCTCGTTTGCGATGCTATCAACACCGCAATGAGAGAGCTCTTCCTGCAAATCGTTTACGGCCGTAGCCAATCCGCATTCTCTGAGGGCGGTCTCGTTATCGGCGCAGGTATGGAAGACCTCGGCAAGGGCGAGAGATCGATGGTTGGTACCATGTACGGCACCAAGGAAAAGGGCGTTCGTTACCTCGAGATGACCGAGGGCTACTGCACTCGTATGGCTCTGGATGAGAACAACGAAGTTATCGGCTATGAGTTCGTTTCTCTTGGCAAGATGACCGATATGATCAAGAAGGGTATGGAACCCAACGAAGCTTACGAAAAAGCAAAAGGCACATACGGTAGATTCAATGATGCTGCAAAGTACATTGACCCCCGTAAGGAATAATTAAGGAGGATACGTATCATGGCAAAATTTGAAGGTTATGAAAGACGCGAGGCGAAGATCCTCGCCGCATTGAAGGAATACGGTATCAACTCCATTGACGAGTGCAAGGAAATTTGCGACAGCTACGGCATTGATCCTTACAAGATCGTTGAAGAAACTCAGCCCATCTGCTTTGAAAACGCAAAGTGGGCATACGTTGTAGGCGCAGCTATCGCAATTAAGAAGGGCTGCACAAAGGCCGCTGACGCCGCTGCCGCTATCGGTATTGGTCTGCAAAGCTTCTGCATCCCCGGCTCCGTTGCTGAAAACCGCAAGGTTGGTCTTGGCCACGGCAACCTCGGTAAGATGCTCCTCTCCGAGGAGACCGAGTGCTTCTGCTTCTTGGCAGGTCACGAGTCCTTTGCAGCTGCAGAGGGTGCTATTAAGATCGCGCTCAACGCAAATAAAGTTCGCAACAAGCCCCTGCGCGTAATACTCAACGGTTTGGGCAAAGATGCAGCATACATCATCTCCCGCATCAATGGCTTTACCTACGTAAAGACCGCATTTGATCCTTACTCCGAGACCGTTAGCGTGCTCGAAGAAAAGGCATTCTCCAAGGGTCCTCGCGCTGATGTTAAGTGCTATGGCTCCGACAACGTTCCCGAGGGCGTTGCTATCATGAAGCTTGAAAACGTTGGTGTTTCCATCACCGGTAACTCCACCAACCCCACCAGATTCCAACACCCCGTTGCAGGTACCTACAAGAAGTGGTGCCAAGAGAACGGTGTTAGCTACTTCTCCGTAGCATCTGGCGGCGGCACAGGCCGTACCCTCCACCCCGACAACATGGCAGCTGGTCCTTCCTCTTACGGCATGACCGACACCATGGGCCGTATGCACTCTGATGCACAGTTCGCAGGTTCCTCCTCCGTTCCCGCTCACGTAGAGATGATGGGCTTGATCGTCGCAGGTAACAACCCCATGGTCGGTATGACCGTTGCGGTTGCAGTTGCGATTGAGGAAGCAAGCAAGTAATTTAGATTTTACAAAGAAATAACTTTGGAGAGGGGACGCTTCTTGAAAGAAGTGTCCCCTCTCCAAACCTCTCCCCCGCAAGAACTTAACCACACACGCCCCCGACGGCAACGGCTCAACACCGTACCATCGGGGGCGTGCGCGCTTTCGCGCGGATTTTTGCAAAGGCGCTTGACTTTTGCCCCAATTTAATGTATAATGCAAACAGTATCCAATACCCTATCAAAATGCAAGAAAGGGGACTTATTATGATTGAATTTACTTGCACGTGTGCGCAAAAGAAGCATCGTGCGCCCTTGGAGGGTTATGACATTTGTGCAGGTGCGATTGCTCACATTCCGCAAATTCTCAAGGACTATCACCGCATTTATCTTGTTGCCGACAAGAACACTTATCGCGCGGCAGGTGCGCGCGTGGAAGAGATTTTAAGAGAGAACGGAATGCTCTACACCGTTCACGTCATCGACCGCGATGTTGTTCTCCCCGATGCTACCACACTCGGCGAGATCATCCTCAACGCGCAGGACATTGCGGCAAAGCCGAACATTTTTGCGTATTCCCTTTTGCCCGATCTCATTTTGGCGGTCGGCTCGGGAACCATCAATGACTCTTGCCGTCTTGCTTCTTTCCGCCTCAATTTGCCCTACGCGGTGGTAGGGACCGCCCCCTCGATGGACGGCTACGCCTCGGCGGGCTCTCCCTTTTTGCACGACGGGACCAAAACGACCGTTCAGGCGACCACCCCAAAATACATCATTGGTGACCTCGATGTCCTCAAAGATGCCCCTTGGGAAATGATGCTGGCTGGCATTGGCGATATGTTTGGCAAATATACGGGGCTTTTGGATTGGGAGCTTGCGCGCGATTACAGCGGCGAATACTTTTGCCAAAAGATTGCCGCCGACGTCCTCGATGCGACCAACAAGTGCTTGGAAAACGGCTATCTGCTAACCAATCGCGCCCCCGTATGCGTAAAAAACGTGATGGAGGGCTTTCTTGTCACAGGTCTTGGCATGGCGTATACAGGTAACTCCCGACCTGCTTCGGGATCTGAGCACATTGTGGCGCACGCGTGGGAATTGTTCGACGTTGAGAGCGGACGTCCCCCACATCTGCACGGCTTGGAGGTCTGCGAAGCCACGCGTCTGATTGCGATCATGTACAAGATGCTCCTGGAAGAAACCGACGACGCGCACCTCAAGGAATTGATCGGTCGCTATATTCCCTATTTTGATGCCGTAGAGGAATTTTGCATCAAAATGAAGGTTCCGCCAACAGTCACCGACCGCGAGGAGATCATCAGTGGCATCCATCGTGCTCTCATTATGCGCGACCGTTACACCATTTTGTTCTATCTGCGCGACATCGGCAAATTAGAAGAATACGCCGCGGCGGCAACAGACCGCTTGCTGGCGGTGCTTTAAGCGCAAATAAAAAACGCATTAATTCTATCAAGCTGTTTTTTTGGCTTTTTACAATAGATTTCATAGAAGTCGGTTCTCCTTTAGGTGATACAATTATTAAAGAATGAGTAAAAATGCTTATCCAAAAAGGCATATTTGCGCATATTATATCATTTTTTATGCTTGATGTAAACCGTTTCCAAGTAAAAACTGAAAAATTGGTTTATTTATTGCAAAAAAGCAAAAAAACTATTGACATCGCCCTCAATATAGTGCTATAATAGTACCATGAACGGAATCGTTCTAATTTTATTGGAGGAAAACATTATGAAAAAATTAAGTCTTTTAATCGCGCTTATGCTTTGCGTTACCATCACCGGTGTTTACGCTGTTTGGACATACGCAGGCACAAATGACATTGCTGACGCTTATGCAGAGGCAAAAATCACCATTGCCGATGTTGAATTGGTGGGCGCTAATGGCACCTATCACATTACTTCCAACCTTGTTTTAACAATTGACCAAGCAAACACAGACCACGAAGCAAAACTGGTATTTGCATCTAACGACGCCCAACCTATTTACCTTAGAGTTACCTTTGACCCTGCCGATAACGCAGGTCAAGATATCAAAGATCATGCTGTACCTTCCGAACTTTATTTTGGAACAACAACGGTTATGCAATACAAGATGGATAACGCAGGCAACTACTCTGCCGAAGGAACCCCCACCCCCATCCTCACATTTGCAAACCCCGGCGACGGCGAATTGAATAACCTCATTGTTTGGGGAGACCCCGACCCGGAGACCGGCATCTTCACTTTTGAAATGGATGAAGATGATTTGAAAGCTGCAATTTCCCTTTCCACCAATTTCGTTTTGGATACCAAGGCAGAACATGATGCATTCCGTGAAGCTTTGACAGGAAATGTTGTTGCACGCGTTACCGACGGTATCGTTACAAATGACGCTCCCGCTGTTAATCCCTAAAGATAACAACAACAAATAAAATTTACTGATAACGGCAAAAGGTTAAACATCTCTTGCCGTTATTAACATAATTCTAAAGGATTTTGAACCATGACAGATTATGAATCGTACACTTTCATATTGTGTCTTATCGTGTATGTTTTGCTCACTACGCTATCGGTAATGTGCATTTCGATCATTATGAAAATGACTCTCCGCATCATAAGGTCAGGTCTTGATGATCCACGCATTATTGACGAATATGACAGAAATCTTGGAAAAGAAAAACTGAATAAATTTGCACGGGTTCTTAACTTTGTGTTTTCGTTTGCGGTCTGTCTTGCTTTTCTTGTCGTTTTCATCTCGTCGTTTTTTGTTGCAGACTCCTCGGGAACACTCGTTTTTCAAAAGGAATCGGCATACAGAGTTGTTCAAACAGGTTCTATGGAAAAAAAGAATGAGAAAAATAAATATCTTTTTGCCAACGATTTGAATGACCAGATAAAAACCTTTGACGTTATTAGAACAGAAGCTCTCCCCGACGAAATGGAGCTTGAACTTTATGACATTGTTGTGTATGAAGTTGACGGTATACAAATTGTGCACAGAATTGTTGGTATTGAAGAACCGAATCAGTATCACCCCGACTGCCGTCACTTCAAACTGCAGGGTGATGCCATTGACTCCCCCGACAGATTCCCTGTCCTGTACGGTCAAATGAAAGCTCTCTATACGGGCACTCGTGTCCCGTTTGTGGGTAGTTTCATCCTCTTTATGCAATCCCCCGCGGGCTGGCTATGTGTGCTCTTGATAATCATAGCAATGATAGCTACTCCTATTCTTGAACACAAAATCAAAAAGGAACAGGATATCCGTCTTGCCCTTTATGACAGAATTCCCGGTGGCCCCTTTCCCAGTGGAGGAATTTTAGGATGAGAATACGTTATATATCCTTGCTAATGTGCCTACTTTTGATTTTGTCGGTAGGCGGTGTTTATGCTACGTGGAAATATTCCAACATGGGGCCAAATCCGTCCTCCTTAGAAATTTCTCTCAAATTGGGCGAGTTCAACTGGGTGGGCTCTGGAGATCTCCCCACAGACGATGCTATCGGTGAGGACCATATTGCATTGATTCAAGCTATCATCGACCACCCTGAACACGGTTTAAACATCTCCAACTCATACCTCAATAAGCAAATCAAGTCAAGACAGAATGGTGGCTTGGGCTGGACAAGCGGACGCGATACCCTTGGTAGTATGGCAGTTACGCAAAGCCAAGAATTGACCGATATTTTTGGCTTGGATGCGTTCAATCTCGACTTTTTGATTCAATTTGTAAGCAGTACGGAGTATTATATTTTCACCACAGGCGTTAACCTTGGCGAACGCGGTGAAATTAATTTTTGGGGCAACAACAGCAAACCGGGTAATCCTACAGTTCCGATTGGAGAAAGAATTTACCCCATTTACAGAACACGCGTTGTTAAAACCGACGGCACATGGGTTGCTGTAGAAACAAAGGCGGGGTCTGCCGTTTCCGCTTGGTACGAGGAGAGCCGCCGCAATGCAAATGCTACTCAAATTCCTTCCTTTGATCCCGACACATTTGAAGAAGGAAAACCCACCTAAACCAATAAAAACAAAATGCGCAAGTCCGCTAAAAGTGGACTTGCGCATTTTTATTTGCAGTACGTTGGCAGAATTCAATTAAAACAGGCCCGAAATTTTGCCATCGTCGTCGACGTCGATGCGCTCGGCGGCAGGAGACTTGGGTAACCCCGGCATGGTCATAATGTCGCCCGTCAGGGCAACGATAAAGCCGGCACCGGCGGAAACCTTGACGTTGCGCACGGTTACTGTAAAGCCCTCGGGGGCGCCAAGCTTGGTCATATCATCCGAGAAGC
>JAZSFM010000072.1:0-4745 GCA_045532215.1 Eubacteriales bacterium
GCAGATGCGAAACTCCCTCACCGACAAATCCCTATTTTAAAAAAGGCATCGTAATGATGCCTTTCAGCGTGTCAAGACTTTCTCTACACACTAAAATCCCCTGCAAACTTTCGATTGCAGGGGATTTTTTATGATTATTATAAATTACTTGCTCTTGATAGCTGCCTGTCCTGCTATCCGCAAAAGAGGAAAAATTATCTCTTTTTATAAACAACAAGTTCTGGGTTTTCACCGTTTTCTTTATAAGTGCAAACAAGGATAAATTCCATATTCGCCACAATTCCGAAACAGCGGTCACCGCCAAATGCACACTCTAACTGACTGCCAAGATAGGTGGCATTATCATCAAGGAATTTCACCGTTTGTCCGTTCGGCAAGCGGTATTCCAAATTGACAAAGCTGCCTGGCAGAACATTAAGATTTTCGATTTTTGGTAAACCTTCAATATGAAGAAAGGTATTTAATTCGTGAATTAGTTGCCTCTTAAACTCCTCGAACTTTTCCTTGCCGCCGAGTTCTTTATATTTCTCAAAAAAGTCAAGGGTATATTCGCCATCAGCGTAGCACCATCCGCAATAGTTCTCGTTGAATGCGCCGTCTTTTTCGTGGCTGATATTACTGTCATCAATAGGCATTCCGCAACACGCGCATACGAGTTGTCTTGGTGCACCAAGAAGTGTATTGATAGAAACATCAAAAAGTTCTGATAGGAATTTAAGCGTTTCGGTATTTGGTATCGTTTCGCCATTCTCCCAACGGGAAACTGCCTGACGGGTTACAAATACTTTCTCTGCAAGTTCGTCTTGGGAAAGTCCTTTTTTAGTTCTAAGTTCAAGAATAATATCTTTTGTTTCCATAGCATCATCACCTCGGAATATATTATATCGTAGGAGTGCCGAAAAAACAAGCAACTATCTGTTGCTATAAAAAATCCGCCCAAAGAAATTTGGGCGGATAATTTTGCTTTATAGATCTAATTACTTAGACTTGATAGCTGCCTGTGAAGTAAGGCAAATACAAGGGGGTTTTGAATGAGGATTGTTGCATCCTCGTTCTCTTTCCTATGTAACGAGGAAATCTCCTCGATTTCCTCTAACTTGATGACGTTCTTCTTTTTCCGTCCTTCCACTGTATATACAGCTCTTGCTTTCGTGTTGCCGTTCAAGTTTACATACCAATGAAAAGAGGTGTCAGATGTCGGGGTGACTTGATACACAAACTTATTGATTACATCGTGATTAAGGGTTGCTCCGCTGAAATCAACAAGTGAATGTAATGTTGCGGCAATGCCGTCCAAATCCAAACCGGTGTTGTGTTCTTCTGCTTGCGGTTTCTCCAAGGACTTTTGTAAGGCTCTTATTTCCGCATCCACCGGAGAGCGCATAGCTTGATATTCTTCCTTGGTAATTTCGCCGTCTGCTCTCATTGCTATCAGATTTTGCAATCGGCTCGTAGCCTTGTTGAGCTTTGCTTGAATAACGGTAGTATCGCCCTTGCCACTTGTTACTCGCTCATCCCTATAATACCTCTTTATAAGGTCAAGTGCAAGTAAAACCGACTCTTTTCTGTCCGTCCACAAGTGCTCCAAAAGGGATTTTGCCATAAAATCAAGTTTCCAATCGGCTATCATACGGCTATCGCAAAATCCCTCAGTATCCAACCCAAGTTCTTCACGCTTTTTCTTGTTGCCGTTGTTCAACTGATTATAGCATTGATAGCCATAAGAAATTCCACCGTCGTTTTTGGTGTGCCACTTGTTTTTGCGGAAAGAAGAACCACACGAACACCGAAGCAAATTAACCCATATATCTTTAGAGTCACGCTTGCTATGTGTGGTCTTGGTTGACGATACTAAAGACGGTTTTACACGGCTCGTCCGTATCTCTTGTGCCTTATCCCATACTTCTTGCGATACAATGGCGGGGAAATCACCCTCAACATATTCATAGGTGGACATATCAAGGTTATTGATGCGCTTCTGCTCCAAAAAGTTGTTGCTACGGGATTTGTTGTAGCATTTCGTTCCGGTGTAAGTGGCATTTCGGATTGCTCTCATAATATTCGATATGCTCCACTTTACCAAGCCGCTTGCCGTTTTGCGTTTGCGCTCGGTGAGAATGTTCGCTATCTTCATTGAACCGTATCCCTGCAGGTAAAGGTCAAATATCATTCGCACCGTTTCGGCTTGCTCCTCGTTGATAACGTAAGTATCACCAACTCGATCATAACCTAAAATATTTCCGTTACCATAAAGGACGCCGTTATCACGGCTGATTTTCTGACCCGCTTTTACACGCTCGGATGTTTTACGGCTTTCTTCCTGTGCCAAGGTTGCCATAAGGGACAAACGCAACTCTCCGTCGCCATCCATTGTCCAGATGTTATCATCAATGAAAAACACCTCAACACCGATGTTCTTTAATTCTCTTGTTACCACAAGGGTATCAACCACATTACGGGCAAATCGGCAAACCTCTCTCGTTACGATCAAATCAAATTTGCCGCTTCGTGCATCCTCCAACATACGGAGAAAAGCAGGACGCTTTTTAGCTTGTGTGCCGGTGATACCTTCGTCAATGTACTTTTCCACCACCGTCCAATTCGGATGATATTTTGCTTGGTCATCGTACCATTGCATTTGGTTTTCTAATGCCGACAACTGCGCTTCGTGCTCGGTTGAAACACGTCCATAAATTGATACTCGCCTTTGACGGTTACGGTCAAACATTGCATAGTCCGTCAACTTAAATCTGTAATTGTATTGGTTTACTGCTGTGTTCATATTCTTACCTCCAATCTTTGATGATTATATTGTAGTAAAAATCGCTTCATTTGTTAAATGTGCGATTTTGCGTTTTTTACAATATTTGAATAAGTGGCTTGATTGATTAAGCCTTTTTCAAGGAGTATTTCAATGAGCTTCAACGCAGTATATAAATTATCAATTTTTTTATCGCTCATTATGAACCTCCTTTTTGTTTCACCTTATATACCGTTCCCTTGGGGAAACCGCAACGTGAGCAGGTACAGGTGATTTTTTTGCCTTCAATAGAAAAAGCACCTGCGTGGGATAGTAAATCCTTGCAGGTGCCACACAGACCAATTTCGGTTGTCTTAGTAACGGGGTCGATAAACCCCAAGCTGATTGCAAGAGCATACTCAATGCCCGCAAGTGCTTTGTCGCTTGCTTTACCGATGTACTTTTGAAGCCTTTGCTTGTCGATGGTGTGTATCTGCTCCAAAAGCACGATAGACGGCTTCTCAAGGCCGCTTTCGGCTTTCATAGTGTAGTGGGTAGGTAATTTTGCTTTGGCGTGAGAAACGCTTGTAAGGGGCGCTACGATGACCGTGGTGCTGTGCTTGTTGCCCACGTCGTTTTGCAAAATGATTACGGGTCGGTATCCCGATTGCTCGGATCCGACACCCTGCGGCATATCCGCATAAAACATATCGCCCCGTTTGAATGTAGTCTTATTATCCATTAAATAGACCTCCTTTGGAATTTTAGGCTTTCTCCTATGTAGGAGGTCAAACGATAAAACAGAATTAAGGTCGGAAAGATATAAACAATACTCCCGTTCTGATGACCGTCTTGCCGTTTGACCTTATTTCAAGAAAATCTATTTGTCCTCGACACCCCGATTTTCTGTTGGGAAGTCATCAAACGGCTGACAGCGTATCAGCTCCACGGGAGTTTCACCCTTGCGTGGTTCTCACGCAACCGCCCCCATTGCCTGCGACGGCTTCACGCCGGACTCGCTATCACGCTCGGACTGTGGCTGGACGGGAGTATCATTATCCCCATTGCTTGTCATTGCCGCATCGGGAGCTACCCGATGGTTATAGACTACTGTTTCTCGCTCCCTGCGTAAGCAGATCGTGGCGCAGTATCTAACGTGGCTTATGCTCATCACAATAGCAATAGGAAAGTATTTGATGAATGGGTATTCGGTTGTCAAGGAACAACCCATTCACCGCTATGTAAAACGGAAAACAGGTAAAGGACTATCCGTTGTCCTTCACCTGTTTCCTCACTTAAAGGCTAAATTGTAACCCTATTTGAAAAAATATTTTTTGAGCTTTGAAATTGCCGCTTTTACCGACTTGATGACCGCAGGGTGGGTACATCGTTCTCTTTCGGCAATTTCTTCGTAAGTAAGACCGTCAAAGTAATACATTACAAGCCTGCGGCGTTGTGTTTCGGGCAGAGCCGCTATTGCTCGGCGCAGTTGCTCGTTTCGCATACTCTTGTAGGCAGTAAGCTCTACACTCTCAATATCCGCAATGGCTCTTGCGTGTAAAGCTGCTTCGGTCAACTCGCTATGCTCAATATGCCTGTCCCATTCGTTAAGAAAAGAAAGGTCATCCAACTCAAAACGGTCAAGCAGTTCAAACACCGCCTTATCTATCTCCATACAAATCTGAACACCTTGTCCATCTTTGAAAGAGACATAGAAATGCGGTTGGTCAGTATCAATGCCTACGCTAAAAATTTCGTAGGGGTTGTCCTTATCCTTTCTGCGTGAAGGACGAGGATCTTTTTTCGGACGGTAAATATCCATTCGTTTTTCCTCCTGTCATTGTGATTTTTCGGGTTAAAGAAAAATCACTCGACGGAGGATCACGACATCCGACACTCAAAGTGCGAGCATATTCGCAAGCGCTTTCTGATATAATGTTATAGGCGTGGCAAAAAACGCCAAACTCACCCCTTGAAAAACAAGGGGCAAATTTGGCGTTACGGT
>JAZSFM010000030.1:0-49024 GCA_045532215.1 Eubacteriales bacterium
TAAAAGGTCAAAAAAGGGAAGTCGTTAGTTTGCGGATACACGGATGGCGCGAGGGGAACCCTCGCTTTTGCTTGCGCGAACTCGCAGGGGCCACCGGGACCCTGCTCGTTAAGAGAGTTGATAAGAAGAAAGACGGGCGACCTGTTTTTGCAGGTCGCCCATTGGTGTTTTTAGGGATGATTTAATTATGTTCGGTGGGGTAGAGAATGGTTGCGCCAATAAAGGTGCCCATGCATTCATTCCAGCCCTCTCCTTTGCTCACCTTTGCCCAATCGTCCAAGGTTCCGCCGTAAACAACCGATTTGAGGTTTTCACAATAACAGAATGCATATTCGCCAATTTCTTTCAAACTCTTGGGGAGGTGAACGGTTTCGAGAGCTTCGCAAAAAGCAAAGGCATAGGAATCTATCCACAAAAGCCCCTCACCAATGGTAACTGTTTTGAGCGACTGACAATTCATAAATGCATCTCCGCCAATGCTTGTTACACTACCGGGAATGGTGATGCTCTCAAGCAACGAACAATCTTGGAATGCAGCAAGACCGATTGTTTTAACGCCCTCGGGGATTGTAATATTTTTGAGCGCATGGCACCCGCCGAATGCGTTGGAACCGATAAAGGTCAATCCCGCAGGCAACTTGACGCTGGCAAGCGAATGGCACCAATCAAACGTTCCTTCCTCAAGTCGGGTAACGCCGCCCGGAACAACCAGGTCGGTAATGCTCTCGCATCCTGCAAAAGCTTCTTTTTCAATGGTGGTAACGGTTGTGGGAATTTGGAAATCCCCGAGCACTTCACAGAAAACGAATGCACGCTCGCCAATGTAGGTGATGCCATCGGGGAGGATGAGGTCTTTGAGCGAATAACAGTGTCCAAACGTGCGCTCTTCAATTTTGGTAATGGGGCCAAAAATGTGAATGCTTTCTAACAGGTAGCAAGAATCAAAAGCAAAAGCGCCAATGCTTGTCACACTTTGGGGAATCGTGATGGAAATCAATTCCTGGCAAGCCGCAAATGCACAGTAGCCAATTGAGGTTATGGTATCGGGAATGGTGATTTGTGTCAATGCGACGCAACCGCCAAAGGCATAGTCGCCAATGCTTGTTACACTGCCGTCACCGGGAATGGTGCTCGTTTGGCAGCCCAAAACCAAAATTTTGTTTTGGGTGTCGATGAGGCAATCGAATTGGGAGTGGTAATAGGGATTTTCTTCATCTACCTCAATGCTTGCAAGACTATAGCAAGAATTGAATGCATCGGGAGATATCAATTCTGCGCCCTTGCCGATTTTAATCGATGTAACCATCATACAACCGGCAAACGCATTGGCGGAAATAGTTTTCACCTTGTCGGGAATAACAATCTTTGGAATGCTCTGGCAAAGCAAGAATGCTTCTTCACCGATGAATTCTACATTTTCAGGAATGTTGATTTGAGAAAGCAAAGTACACTCCGAGAATGCTTTGTTGCCAATTACCTTGAGGGTATCGGGCAAGGTAACGGAAACGAGAATTTCATTTTTCGAAAAGAGTTCATCTATCAAGCCAACGGTACCGTCGCGCAGAGTAATTTTTGTTGCGTTGCCATCATAAGCAACCGCCCAAGTATCGATGTAGGTAATGCCGTCTTTGACCTCAAGAACTTTTTTACAGTTTTTAAAGGCAGAGGCATCAAGCGTTGTTACCGTGCTTGGAATATGAACCTCAGCCAAGGCGGAACAATTGCGGAATGCGGAGTTTTCAATGGTTTCCAGTCCATCGGCAAGCGTAACGCTTTCGAGTGCACGGCAGTTATAAAATGCGCGATTGCCAATGGTGGTAACGCCTGCGGGAACGGCAATGCTCTTGAGAGCCGTGCAATCGCTGAACATTGATTGCCCAATGGTGGTGATACCGCTCGGAAGCGTAATGCTTTCGAGATTGTTGCAAGCGAAAAATGCAGAGTTGCCAATGCTCTTAACGCTATCGGCAATTACAATTTCGGTTGCCGTTTGGCAGTTAAAAAATGCATCCAAACCAATAGCGGTCACTTGGTAGTTGTCAATGGTTTGTCCAATCACGATTTTAGCATCCTTGCAAGTGCCAATGCCGGTAATGGTGCAGGTTTTGCCATCTTCATTGACCTGGTACTTCAGCCCCGTGGAAGAGGGAATAGGGGGGATGCTTTGCGTTTCTTTTTCACCGCAAGAGCAGGTGCGTTCCTGTGTGCCGCTCTCATTCAGGGTGGCTTCTTTGGTGATTTTCCATTCGCCAAACGCGTGAGTGTGTTCCTCTGGCGTTTTGTTGCAGGATGCCAACACCAACAGCGATAGAATGAATAAGACGACCAATAAGTTTTTAACAAATGTGTTTTTCATAAAAACTCCTTTCCCAGAGCCCATATTCTAAGACTCTTTACAGTAATAAACGGAAATTATGACACATATATCACATAAATTTCAAAAAAAATAAAAATATTTTCAATCTGTAATAAGAGTGCTTTTTGGAAGGGGTGCGGGGAAACCTTTTTCCCGAAAAAGGTTTCCCCGCAATCATTCTAAAAATCATTCTTTATGCAACGCTGCCCCAATAACGGTGCCGAACTGTGCGTTTTCGGGGATGACGAAGTGAACGCCGAAGCTATCTCCGAGGGACTCGAAAACGTTGCGGATGGGCTGAATGGTTGTCAAGTTTCCGATGAGGACAATATCCTTGATATTGTAGCTACGTGCGGCAAAAATTGAGAGCATTGCAACGGTTTCGGCTACCAAATTGGAAATACCAAGGGCGAGGTCGGCATTGGTTGCGATGTCCGAAACCTTTCCAAAGTTTGCGGCGGTGAGGTTTTCGTTAATACCGTGGTAAGAGCGATTTTGCGCGATATCCTTGATGCGCAAGTCGATGTTACCAAGGTCTCCGTCAGCCGCGAGTTTTTCAATGTGCTCGATGGTGTCCACACCGATGAGCTTGCGAGAGAGTCCGATGAGCGTTCCACCGCCCACGCCTGTGCCACCGAGATACTTAATCTCGTGTCCGCCGGATGTGCGTTTTGCATGGTTGATGGCAGTACCCGTGCCCATGCTGACAACGATGGCTTCGTCAAGCCCCGAGAGGTAAAGACCGCCCACACCGCTGCTTGTGAACTCCGGAACGGGAGAGCAGGGGAGATTGTAAATTGCGTCTTTCACGTAAACCGAGCCGGCGCCTGTCATCATAATGCGGTCGATGTCGCCGAGTGTCAAATTATTTTCGGTGGTAAATTTACCAAACGCGCCGTAGATCGATGTCAAGGGGTCTGTCGCACGCACAAATTGCGGTGCGATGAGTTCTTGCTCACCGTTTTTATTTTGACGGAAGCCCACAATTTTGGTGGTTGTTCCGCCTACGTCAATGCCAATTACAGTTCTGTTCATAGCTTTCAAACAGTCCTTTCCAAGCTTTTCTAAATTTATTATAACACCTACTTGTAAAAATTGCAAGAATATGTTATAATATTTCATAAAGTTTTTTAGAAAGGGGGATAAAAGATGGCTTTTGACGCAGGAATGCTTGCTTGTATGATTGCCGAGGTCAAGGCAGTGGCACTTGGCGCGCGTATTGAACGCGTGTTCCAACCCGAGCGCGACGAGATCGTTTTGCAGATGCGCAGTCTCGAGGGCGGAAAGCGGTTGCTTATCAATGCAGGTTCGTCCAATCCCCGTTTCGGTTTTACCAACGAGCAAAAGGAAAACCCACAAACACCCCCTATGCTTTGTATGCTGTTGCGCAAGCATTTGCAAGGCGCAAAATTGACCGATCTTCGCCAAGAGGGCTTTGAGCGTGTGGTGACACTTGAGTTTGAAACGCGCGACGAAATGGGCTTTGATTGCCACCGCTATCTCGTTTGCGAGATTATGGGCAAGCATAGCAATCTAATGCTCCTCAACGATGAAAAACGCGTAATGGCAGTTTTGCATCCCGTTGATTTTTCTACCTCGGCACTCCGTCAGGTTCTGCCGGGAATGACCTACGAACTCCCTCCACCGCAAGAGAAGACCAATCCGCTCGATGTATCCCAAGAGGGTTTCTGGGCACTTTGGAAAGAAGCCGCGCCCGAACGCCCTGCCGATAAGTGGATCAGCACGGCCTTCCTCGGCATTTCCGCGGCGGTGGCTCGTGAGATCGTGTGGCGCACCACTGGCGAGACCGATACTCCCGTAACCTTTTGCCGTGTGGATAAGCTTTGGGAAAACTTTGCGAGCGTTATTGAGATGATTCGCTCGTCGAATTATACTCCCGTGATGGTTCTACAAGGGAACAAGCCCGTAGAGTATGCATTCTGCGAGCTCCGTCACTACGGTACTGATTTTGAACTTCGCCCCTACACAAGTGCGGGGCAGATGCTCGATGATTTCTTCCACACGCGCGATAGAGAAAATCATATCCGTCAGCGTGCGACAGATATTCTGCGCATTTTGACAAATGCAGACGCGCGTCTGCGCAAAAAGATAGAACTGCAACGCGGCGAGCTTGCCGATTGCGAGCGCGGGGAAGAATACAAAAAGTATGCCGATCTTATCACGGGCAATCTTTATCAACTTTCGCGCGGAATGAGTGAGGCGACACTTACCGACTATGAGGACTACCGTGAGGACGGCACCTTTGGCACTTGCAAGGTGGCACTCAACAATCGTCTTTCTCCCTCGGCTAACGCACAGGTCTATTACAAAAAGTATAACAAATCCAAAACTGCGCGTGTAGAACTGGCCAAGCAGATCGCGCTCGGTGAAGCAGAGCTTCGCTACATCGATACTGTTTTTGATGCACTGACACACGCCGAAACAGCTGCAGATTTAGCCGAGATCCGCGAGGAGCTCTACCGCTCGGGTTACGCGTCGCGTATGAAGAACTATTCGCTTGCCAAAAAGATGCCCACGCCCACAGTTGCTGAATTCCGCACGTCGGGCGGTTATCGTGTGCTTTGCGGCAAGAACAATCTGCAAAACGAATATATCACTCACAAGGTGGCGGGCAAAAACGATTTTTGGTTCCACGTCAAAGGCATGCCGGGGTCTCACACGGTAATGTTGACCGGCGGTGATGATCCCCCTGCCGAAAACTTTACGGAAGCCGCTGAAATTGCCGCTTTCTACTCAAAGGGAGCGGACGGCGAGAACGTTGAGGTCGATTACACCCTTGTTCGCAACGTCAAAAAGCCAGCGGGCGGCAAACCGGGACTTGTGATCTATCACACCAACTGGTCGTGTGTTGTCACGCCCAATGCCGAGCGTATCAAAGCGATGCGCGTGAAATAATCACGATATTAGAGGTAAATATGAAATACGATATTGCTATTGTTGGCGGCGGTCCTGCCGGCATGACAGCCGCGCTTTATGCGGCAAGAGCAGGCAAAAGTGTTGTCCTGTTTGAAGGCGATATGCTTGGCGGACAAATTCTGCCAACGCGAAAAATCGATAACTATCCCGCTCTCCCCGATGTGGACGGCTACACCTTTGCCGATGGACTGACAAAACAAATTACGGCTCTTGGCGTAGCGGTTATCTATGCCACCGTTACTAAAATCGAAAAGACCGATGACACCTTCTCTCTTTTGACAAGTGGGGAAGTATGCTGTGCCTCTGCCGTTATTCTTGCAACGGGACTCAAGCATCGCAAGCTCGGTCTTGCGGGTGAGGATGCACTCATCGGACGCGGCATCTCCTTCTGCGCAACCTGTGACGGAATGTTCTTCCGCAAAAAAGAGGTCGCCGTTGTTGGCGGCGGCAACACCGCTGTGCAGGACGCCCTGGTTCTCGCGGAGTATTGCTCTCGCGTTTATCTCATTCACCGCCGAGGCGAATTGCGTGCCGAACGCAACCTTGCGGAGCAAATGAGAGCCAAAGAGAACATCGAGTTCATCGGAGAGACGGTGATTGAGGAGTTTGAGGGCGAGGAAAATTTGCAGTCTCTCACACTCCGCAACGTTGCCACGGGAGCGGTACAATATCTGCCGGTGGCGGCATTGTTCGAGGCCATTGGGCAGCTTCCGCAAAATGCGGCGTTTGCAGACCTTGTTGAACTTGACGAGGATGGCTACTTTATTATCGACAATAACTGCGCAACCTCTTTCCCCGGCATTTTTGCCGCGGGTGATGCTTGTCGCAAGAATATTCGTCAGTTGACCACGGCGGTCTCCGACGGAACGGTTGCCGCGCTTTCAGCGGTCGAATATTTGCGATAAAACAAACAGACTTTCTCAACTATAGCAAAATTCCTTTTGAAAGGAGAGTACAACTATGAAAATTTTGATTTGCGGTTACGGTGACATTGGCGAAACCCTTGCTCGAGAGTTTGGCGAGGCGGGTTATGACTTGACGTTGATGGACTCCAATCCGCAAGTGCTTGAGAGCGGTATTAATCGCTATGACGTTATGGCGGTGCAGGGCAACTGTGCGTCCATGGAGTCGCTTCAACGCGCAGGTGTCAAAAAATGCAAGCTTCTCATTGCCTGCACGGGTAGCGATGAGCTCAATCTGCTTTGCTGTATGACAGCGCACACGCTCAATCCGCGCATCCACACCATTGCGCGCATCCGCGATCCCGAATATTTGGAGCAGGCATATGCTATGCGTGATGCGTTTGGCATCTCCTTGACCTTTAACCCCGAGCAGGATGCCGCCGCTGAACTTGAGCGACTCATCAAATACCCCGGCTTTTTGACGCGTGAGGCCTTTATGGGGGGCCGAGCCGAATTAGCAGAACTGCGCATTGAAGAGGGAAGTCGCCTGTGCAACGTAGCGCTTTCCAATCTTGATAGTATTCTGCACACAAGAGTGCTTGTTTGTGTTGTCTTGCGCGATGGTGAGACGATTATCCCCGATGGTAAATTCGTGCTTCGAGCGGGTGACCGCATCTTTGTGACCGCCGCTCCCGATGACCTTGCCATTATGCTCAAAAGTCTTGGCATTGTTACCCACAAGGCACGCCGCGTAATGATTGTTGGCGGAGGCGCCATGTCCTACTATCTTGCAAAGCGCCTCAAAAACAGCCGCTCGATTGACATTACCATCTTTGAGCGTGATGCACAGCGTTGCTTGGAACTGAGCGAACTTTTGCCGCGTGCGGCGGTCGTACATGGTGACGACGGAAACCTGACCTTCCTTGAAAAAGAGGGATTGGCACAAGCCGATTCGCTTCTTTCCTTGACCGATTCCGACGAACAGAACGTTATCGTTTCTCTTTATGCCGAAAGTTTGGGCGTGCCACAGGTTGTTACCCGACTTGGAAGACTGGATAATTCTTCGTTCATCGATGAACTTTCCATCGGTAGCGTGGTTTCTCCCGGTAAGCTTTGTTGCAATACCATTGTTCGCTATGTGCGTGCAATGAAGAACCGCGACGGTGCTGCTACCGCCATTCACTACATCGCAGACGGACAAGCCGAGGCAATCGAATTTTTGGTTGACCCCGACACCTTCCATTGCGGTGAACCTTTGAAAAAAATCAAATTGAAAGAGAACGTTCGCCTCTCTTGCATTGCACGCGGCAACGAAATAATCATCCCCGGTGGTGACGATTGTTTCCAAGAGGGAGATAATGTAGTGGTTGTTGTCAACGGTGAGAGCAACGTGCTCGAACTCAACGATATCTTTGTATAAGGGAGCGGATTATGAATTATAAAATGATCAGCCGCTTTCTTTCACTGATTTGTATGGCAGAAGCCGTGTTTATGTTGCCGGCATTTGCCCTGAGCATTTACGATCGGCAAACACAGGCGGTTTTGGGCTTTGCAGTATCCATTTGCATTGCTTTGGCTCTCTATATAGCATTAAAACTTCTCTCGCGCAATACGGTCAATCGTCTCACGGCTCGTGAGGGATTTGTTTGCACGGCAGCGAGCTGGATTTTGATGAGTCTGATTGGAGCCGTTCCCTTTGTTGTGTCGGGTGAAATTCCGCATTTTATCGATGCGCTTTTTGAAATTGTCTCCGGTTTTACCACAACGGGTTCTTCGGTTGTTCCCAACGTCGAATCCCTCTCGCGCGGTATTCTATATTGGCGTAGCTTTAGCCACTGGGTAGGTGGTATGGGTGTTCTCGTCTTTCTCTTGGCGCTGGTTCCCGGTGGAAAAAAGAGCGAGGGTTTTACCATGCACCTCTTCCGTGCAGAAAGCCCCGGTCCCGAGGTGGGAAAGCTTGTTCCCAAGCTCCGCCAAACTGCAATCTACCTTTACTGCACCTATATGGTGCTCAGTGTGCTCAATTTTGCCCTTTTAATGCTTGGCGATATGAATTGGTTTGAGGCACTCTGCACGATGTTCGGCACGGCAGGTACGGGTGGGTTTGGTACTAGGGCGGATAGTCTGGGTGGCTTTAGTCCTTATATTCAAAACGTTACCACAGTGTTTATGCTGCTCTTTGGCGTAAACTTTAGCTGCTATTATCTCATCATTTTGCGGCAATTCCGTGCAGTAATCAAGGATGAGGAATTACGGTTGTATTTCAGTATCGTTGCTGTAAGCATTCTGCTCGTTACGTGGAATATTGCGGGAATGTACGATACTCTCGGAGAAGGACTTCGCCACGCGGCGTTTCAGGTGGCAAGTATCATTTCGACCACAGGCTTTTCAACGGTCGACTTTGATGCGTGGCCTACCTTCTCAAAAGGAATTTTGACCATTTTGATGGTTACGGGTGCTTGCGCGGGCAGTACCTGCGGCGGTATGAAGTGTGCGCGAGTGCTGCTTTTGTTCAAAGGACTCCGTCGCAATATTCGTCAGATGGTTCACCCCAACAGAGTCGAGGTTGTTCGTGTTAACGGCCGCGCCGTAGATGAAAAGGTTATGTCGGGCGTTAACGGATATCTTTCCGCTTATATGCTTATTCTGTTTTTGAGCTTTGTTGTTATTTGCTTTGACGGCTTTTCCATCGGCACAAATTTCAGCGCCGTGTTGGCCTGCTTTAACAACATAGGCCCCGGCTTTGAGGCCGTAGGACCAATGATGAATTTTGGCAATTACAGCGCTCTTTCCAAGCTTGTTCTCACGTTTGATATGCTTGCAGGCAGACTTGAAATTTTCCCAATACTGTTATTCTTTGCTCCGGGCAGTTGGAAGAAAAATTGATAAACAAAAAGGAAGTCGCTCCTTGGAACGACTTCCTTGATTTTTTATTCCATATTTGCAGTAACAACTACGTTAGCGCCCGTGTTCAAAAGATTTTCAATGACAATATCACCGATGTGAGCAGGGAGAGTAACGATAGAAGAATTGATTTCTTTCATACACGCAAACATCAAATCCTTTGGAATGGGTCTGTCTGTTTTTACGGGGATGACGCCACCTTCGGTGGTGCGAGCGGTCGTTGTGATGGTGCGCACGGGATTGGTGCACTCATCGATTGCGTATTGCTTGCCGCGAGGGCAGGTGTTGCCCGTCACCTCGGTAACAACTCCGTTCTCAAGCGTAACGCTCAGTTGGCAACCGATGGGGCAAACGATACAGGTAAGCTCTCTTTTCATATCAGCGCACCTCCAAAACAAATTTCAGTTCTTTTGCATCCGAAAAGGCAGATGCTTTGATGGTGATGCTTTCCATCTCACCGGGAGCCATACGGCTCTTTTTCTTTTGCGCAACAACGCGCTCGCCGTCAAGAACCTTGAGCGTGACGTTTCTGTAAACGTCGGCTACGCGGAAGTACACGGTAATGTCCTTTTCTGCAGTAATGATCTGCGGCACAGTATAGCGCACGCGTCCGTCGGTAGAGAGGGGAATGTGAAGTTTCTTTTTTGTTTCACCAAGAATGTATGCCGCCGCACTCTTGCCGGCAACCTCGGCTTCTTCGGAAACGAAGTCAACGAGGTCGTGTACGTGGAGCACGTTGCCGCAAGCGAAAATGCCTTCGGTGGCGGTTTGTCTGTCCTGATCGACCACAGCACCGTTTGTTACGCGGTCAAGGGCAACGTCGGCGGTTTTGGAGAGCTCATTCTCGGGAATGAGACCAACCGAGAGCAGAAGCGTATCACAGGGAATATATTCGCGCGTTTCTGCAATGGGACGGCGACGCTCATCCACCTTTGCAATGGTAACGCCCTCAAGACGCTCACGACCGTGAATTTCAACTACGGTGTGGCTGAGCTTGAGCGGAATATTGAAATCATTGAGACATTGCTCAATGTTGCGCGCAAGTCCGCCCGAATAGGGCATCAGCTCGCAAACGGCATGCACCTTTGCGCCCTCGAGCGTCATACGGCGTGCCATAATCAGTCCAATATCACCCGAGCCGAGAATGACAACTTCTTTACCGGGTAGATATCCCTTGAGGTTGACGTACTTTTGTGCCGTTCCTGCGCTATAAATACCTGCAGGGCGTGTGCCAGCAATATTGAGTGCTCCGCGAGAACGTTCACGGCAACCCATCGCCAAAATAATTGCTTTGGCCTTGAGTTGGAACACACCGCTCTCTGTATTTGTTGCGGTAATCACTTTGTCGGGGGTGATGTCAAGCACCATTGTATTCAAAAGGGTGGGGATTTTTTTCTCAATAACTTCTTTTTCATAACGCCAAGCGTATTCGGGGCCGGTCAACTCCTCGCCAAAGCGGTGCAGACCAAAGCCGTTGTGAATACATTGTTGCAAAATGCCGCCGAGTTTTTCGTCGCGTTCAAGGATAAGTAGGTCGCGAATGCCTGCTTCGTGCGCCGCAAGAGCCGCGCTCATACCGGCGGGACCGCCGCCAATGATAACAAGATCAATTTCTCTCATATCATTCTACCTCCTTGGTTTTTTGCACGTTGATTCGTGATTTACCACCGCACTTGGTGACATCCTCATAAGGAATGTTCATTTCCTGTGCGAGAAGTTCTACAATGTAAGGGGAGCAGAAGCCGCCCTGACAGCGTCCCATTTGCGCGCGTGTGCGACGCTTGACACCGTCGAGGTCACGCGGACGCGGATTTTGACGGATAGCTGCCAAAATTTCGCCCTCGCTAACACCCTCACAACGGCAAATGATGTGACCGTAGGTGGGGTCTTTTGCAATGATTGCGTTCTTTTCTTCAATCGTACCTTCACGGAATGCGTGGGTTGCAGGACGAATGGGGTTGAAATCGGCTTTCTTCTCGAGTGTAAGACCTGCCTTATCGAGGAGCTCGACTACCATTTCGGCAATGGCGGGGGCGGAGGAAAGTCCGGGAGATTCAATACCTGCTACGTTTATAAAACGGGGCAGTGTGTTGTTGATGATAAAGTCACCCGTAGAGCCGACCGCGCGCAATCCGCAGAACGAGGTAATGCTCTTGCCAAAGGGAATGCCCGTAGTGTTCTCGTTGCTCTGTTGCATAACGAACGCCAATCCCTCGGCGGTGGTGGATTTATCAAACTTATCTTCAATATCCACACCCGTAGGGCCTGTAATCAGGTTGCCGTCAACTGTGGGGGAGACAAGAATTCCTTTGCCCATTTTGCCGGGCGTGCGGAAGATGGTGTGCTTAACAAGCGTTCCACATTCCTTGTCCAACAGCACGTATTCGCCGCGACGCGGATGAATGGAGAAACTGTCGTCTCCTGCCATTTTGGCAACCTCGTCGGCAAAAACGCCTGCCGCGTTGATGACGTAACGAGCCGAAACGGTCTCATTTGCAGAGGAAACTTCATAGTGCGTGCCAAGGTCGCGAATGTCGCTCACGGCAAAGTCGAGTTTGAGGTCGGCACCGTTGTCCATTGCGTTACCAATGGATGCGATAGTTAGCTCGTACGGGCAAACGATAGCACCCGTGGGTGCGTGGAGCGCACACAAGACGTCGGGGGAAAGGTTGGGCTCAAGAGCGTGCAGTTCTTCTTTTTCAAGGATACGGAGTCCTTCAACACCGTTCTTGTTTCCACGTACAAGCAGTGCTTCAAGAGCGGCACGGTCTTCTTCATTGAAGCCGATAACGAGAGAGCCGTTGTTTTGATACTTGACGCCGAGTTCTTTACAGACTGTGGGCATCAAGAGAGAGCCGCGCACGTTGAGTTTGGCCTTGAGGGACCCCTCTTTGGCATCATAGCCCGCGTGCACGATAGCAGAGTTTGCCGCACTTGCACCCGTGGCAACGTCATGCGCTTTTTCCAAAATGCAAATATTGAGTTGATAGGAAGCCAGCGTGCGTGCGATCATACCGCCCACAACACCGCCGCCTATAATGGCAACATCATACATAGTATTTATTTCCTTTCGTCAGGGAGTGAAATAGAAGATCAAAGATTTGAATAAAGAGCATACAGCTCGCTGTAAATGCCACCCGAAGCCATCAGTTCCTGGTGCGTGCCCGATTCTTCAATGCCGTTCTCGGTGAGCACCAAGATGCGGTCGGCATTGCGAATGGTGGTCAAGCGGTGCGCAATGGTAAAGGTGGTTCTGCCTTGCGCGAGTTTTTCAAGAGACTGTTGAACAAGTCGCTCGCTCTCGTTGTCAAGAGCGCTGGTTGCTTCGTCAAGAATGAGGATAGGCGGGTTTTTGAGGAACAGACGCGCAATGGAGATACGTTGTTTTTGTCCACCCGAGAGTTTTACGCCACGCTCACCAACATAAGTGTCATAACCGTTGGGCAGCGTTGCGATGAACTCGTGTGCACCTGCAAGACGCGCGGCGGCTTCAATTTCTTCATCGGTGGCATCGACTTTGCCGTAGGCAATGTTCTCGCGAACACTGCCCGAAAAGAGGTAAACGTCTTGTGCTACCACACCAATGCAATTACGCAGAGAGTGCATGGTAACATCGCGAATATCCTTACCGTCCACCAAAATCTTGCCCGACGATACCTCATAAAAACGGGGGATGAGCGAGCAGAGCGTGGTTTTACCGCCACCGGAGGGGCCAACGAGCGCGATGTTTTCGCCGGGTTCTACCGTCAAATCAAGGTGAGTGAGCACATTTTTGGTTTCGGTTTCATAGCGGAAGGAAACGTCGCAGAATTCCACACGTCCTTTTACATCCGAGAGATTGATGGCATTGGGAGCATCTTGAATTTCGGGCTCGGTTTCCATAATTTCTTGAAAACGTTCGATACCCGAAATGCCTTGTTGAAATTGCTCTGAGAATTCTACGATGCGGCGAATGGATGTGAGAAGCGTTGAAACAAACATCAAGTATGCAATGTAGTCGGGGGGCGTAATGGTGGGCAGATTTCCAATGCCCATCATAAAGAGCGCACCCATAACCACAACAAGAATGTACATCAGTCCGTCAAACAGACGGGTAGAGGAATGGAACGCACCCATAATGCGGTAACGTTCGCTCTTAATGCGTAAATATTCGCAGTTGCCGCCTGCAAATTTTCTTTCTTCTTCATTTTCGCGTGCAAAGGAGCGCGTAACGCGAACACCGAGGAGACTATCCTCAATTTGCGAGTTGAGCTCGCCAATTTGCTTGCGCGATTCACGGAAGTTCGAGCGCATACGGCGACGGAAAAAGATAGAGAGTGCAAGAATAAGCGGAATGACCGAGAAGATGATAAGCGTGAGCGGCACGTTGATGGTGCACAGCAGTATGAAAGCACCAATAATCTTAACGCCCGCAATAAAGAATTCCTCGGGGCAGTGATGCGCAAACTCGGTCACGTCAAACAGGTCGGTGGTAATGCGCGACATCAAGGTTCCCACCTTGGTGTTGTCGTAATACGAGAAAGAAAGTTTTTGCAAATGAGAGAAGAGGTCGCGGCGCATATCGGTCTCGATCTTCGTTCCCATAATATGACCGATAGAGGTCATAAAGTAGTTGGCGGCAGTGTCGATAATGCGCAAAAGGATATATGCACCGCCAATGCCGAGGATGAGTGGGAGAGTGAGTTCTGAAAGATCCTCGCTGGATGCCGCATCGGTAATGGTGCGCACCACCATGGGGAGCACCAACTCACAAATGGTGGTCAGCGCGGCGCAAAAGAGGTCAAATGCCATAATGCCGCAATAGGGCTTGTAGTAGGGCAGGAACTTGCCAATGAGCCCTACGTTTTTATTCTTTTTTCGTTTCATTCTGATGTCTCCAATTCTTCATAAATTTCCATCAGTCGTTCCTCAAGTGCGTTTTTCTTTTCATCCAGCTCGGCAGCGCGCACGTAGTCGGCGGCGGCAGAGCCAAAGAGTTCTTCTTCAATGGCGGCAAGCTCACCCTCAATGCTCTCGCACTCGCGGCGGAGCTTATCAAGGTAATTCTTGCGACGGCGCGCATCGGCGGTTGCTTGCTTGTTTTTAAGGTACTGTTCCTTATTAGAACTTTGCATGCTGACGGTTGTTGAAGCGTTGTTGCTTTCTTCAAATTCTGCCACGCGAGCGTTTTTGTAGGTTTCAAACTCGCTAAAGGCGTGTCCTGTGTTATCTACGCGATAGTCTAAAAGATCGCCTGCAAATGCGCGACCGGGTTTGAGTTGCAGAATGCGCGTTGCCAGTTTTTCAATGAGATAACGGTCGTGGGAGACGGTCACAATGGTGCCCTCAAACTGTTCAAGAGCCGATTCCAGCGCTTCGCGCGAATCGATATCCAAGTGGTTGGTAGGTTCGTCCAAAACCAACAGGTTCATTTGCGATAGCATCAATTTGGAAAGTGTCAGTCTTGCACGCTCTCCACCCGAAAGAACACTGACTGTTTTGAAAACGTCCTCGCCCGTAAAGCGGAAGAGTCCCAAGGTATTGCGAATTTCGGTTTCGGTTTTGGTGGGGTAGGCGTTCCAAAGCTCGTCAAGAACGGTATTTTCGGGGTTCAAATTTTGGTTTTCCTGATCGTAGTAGCCCACGTGCACGTTGTAGCCCTCGGTCAAAGAACCTGCCGTGGGCGCGAGCTTGTGCAAAATGATTTTGATGAGCGTCGATTTGCCACAGCCGTTGGGGCCGATAATCATCACGCGCTCACCCCTTTTTATGAGGAAAGAAATATCGTCAAAGAGCTTGCGTTCTCCAAATGCCATCGAAAGCCCACGCGCTTCAAGCACATCGTTGCCCGAGGTGCTTGCCTCGTCAAATCGCATACGAATGGCACGGGGATCGTTTTGCGGACGTTCTACACGCTCTATCTTGTCAAGCAGCTTTTGACGGCTCTCGGCGGCAATAATGTTGCGTTCGCGGTTCCATGCGCGTTGCTGTGCAATGTATGCTTCTTGGCGCGCAATCTCTTTTTGTTGGTTCTTCCAATGTTTTTCAGCAATTTCGCGGTCGATGCGGCGCTGTTCCATACTCTTGGTATAGTTGCCGCGATAAAGCTTTGCGCGGTGATGCTCAATAGAGAGCGTTTTGTTTGTTACTTTATCCAAAAAGTAACGGTCGTGCGATACGATCATCACGCATTTGGGATAGGAGACGAGAAAACTTTCCAACCAAGCCAAGGTTTCAATATCAAGATGGTTGGTCGGCTCGTCGAGGAGCAGAATATCGGGTTCACGTGCAAGCTCAACGGCAAGCGCCAAGCGCGTGCGCTGACCGCCCGAAAGGGTAGACACGGGTTGGTTCGCCGCAAGTTTGTCAAAGCCGAGGCGCGAAAGAATGGATGCGCATCTTGAACGGAACTCAAGTCCGCCACTTTCAACAAATTTTTCGTTGAGGTCGGTGTACTCACGAATGATGCGCTCGTCACCGCTCGCGAGTGATTTTTCAAGGGTGACAAGGTGTTCTTCCATCTCGAGCAGGCGAGGGAAGGAACGGTACATTCGCTCAAGTACCGTTTGCCCTTCATCTTCGCAGTCAAACGCGCCGTCCTGTGTCAGGATGCCCATGGTTTTTCCGCGCGAGAGATAGACCTCGCCGCTTGTGGCTTCCACCGCGCCCGTCAAAAGGCGCAGGAGCGTGGATTTTCCACAACCGTTGACACCAATGATGCCGAGCTTGTCGCTCTCCTCAAGCGCGAAGGTTACCTTATCTAATATAACGGTCGTTCCCACCGAAAAGGAGAGATCGTTTGTGCTGATTGCAATCATAAAATGATACTTCCTTTTGTGGGGTTAAAATTTGGTTTTGGCTTCTACGGCAACACCGAGGATGCGTGCTCTGCCAATTTCAAAATCCTCGGGCGAGAGTTGAATAGGAGAGTAGTCTTCATTTTCGGGGGAGAGCAGAATACGGCGATTCTCTTTGGAAAAACGCTTGACAGTTGCGCTCTCGCCATCTACGAGGCAAGCAACGATGTCGCCATTTTCGGCGTACTGCTGTTTGTGAAAGAGAACGTATGTACCGTCCACAATGCCGCAGTTTTTCATACTGTCGCCGCAAACTTCCAAATAGAAGTATTCTTCAACGTCGTCAACGTCGGCAAATTCGTGACCGAGCATGGTTTCGTCGGTGACGATGGGGCGGCCTGCGCGAATGACGCCAATGACGGGAACCATCTTGCGCGCGCGCAAATGGCGGTAAGCCGACTCGGTGTCGCGCGTACCGCTGGAGGTGCCCATCAGCTCGTCGAGCGTGAGCGAGAAATATTCGGCAATGCGGGTAAGCTTATCCACCTTGGGGGTGGAGCGTCCGTTCTTCCAATCGGTAAAGGTCGACGCTGCAATTTTGGTAGCTTTGGAGACCTGGTAAACCGTGGTGCCCTTTTCGTGTAGGAGACGTTCAAAAATCGAGTATTCCATTCCTTTTTCTCCTTGTTTTGGCAAAATTATACAATTTACTATTCTTTCTTTTGTGTAAAGCATAGAATATCAAGAAAATACGAAATACTACTTGACAATACTTCGGTTTTCCGATATAATGTGTGTACTACCACTATTATAACGGATTTCCGAAGATTTGTCAATAGAAATCGAAAAAATTCGACAAAAAATTTGAAAATCCTAAAAAAACCGACAATATGATACGGAATTGCGAAACAGAAAGGAGCGACTAAATGACACAAAATGAAGAAATGAGAATACGCGAGGTGGCACGCAATTATTTATGTGGCTATCAGCTTTGTTTGGATATGCTGAAATTGCGAAAATACGAGAGAAAACGCGCGGCAAAATTCGACGAATTGTGTGACTGTGAGGATATTCTATCGGGCGACGAAGCATATTGGAAAGCGCGCATTTATGAGATTGCCACCTTTTTAGGCAGAATGAAAAACGGCAGAGAAAAGATGCTCCTATATTACCGCTACGTCAAAGGGGAAAGCATCGAGTACGCAGCAGGATTGTTAGGTATCTCTCGCCGCACGGCTTACCGCTTGTGGAACCGCGCACTCCTTTCAGCAGGCCTGCTTTTGGAGAGTAGATAGAAGTTTTTTATGGGAAACTTTTTTCGCGAAAAAAGTTTCCCCACAAAAAATCTACTAATATATTGACAATCTCACTTTTTTGTGATACAATAACTTGAAACACAATGAAAAAGAGGAGTACGCGATCTTTGACGTGCAGAGAGAGGGCGGTTGGTGCAAGCCCTTGGTCGACGGTTGCGGAAGTCACTTTGGAGTGGTGTCGGGGAAGGGAAGCTCATTTTTGCTTCCTGTGTAGTCGGCAACGGGGTCCACCGTTATAGGAGTTGAGTGTGTATCCGTGCGCCTTTTTTGGCATGGATGCAAAATCAGGTGGTACCGCGTGCTTCCACGTCCTGATGATGGACTTGGGAGCTTTTTCTTTTGTCAAAAAATAATTTGCACATATATTTTCAGGAGGTCTATTACAATGGATCAGTACAACGAGCTACCAAAAACTTACGCGCCGTCGGAGTTTGAGGACAGAATTTATCAAGAATGGTGTGATAAGGGCTACTTTACGCCCGACGTCAAAAACGATGCGGAGCATTTCTCCGTAGTCATTCCGCCCCCCAATGTAACGGGACAGTTGCACATGGGTCACGCGCTCGACGAGACCTTGCAGGACATTCTCGTTCGTTACAAGAGAATGCAGGGCTTTAACACCCTTTGGATTCCCGGCACCGACCACGCAGGCATCGCTACGCAAATTAAGGTTGAGGAGCGCCTGCGCGTAGAAGAGGGACTTTCCCGCTACGATCTCGGCCGTGAAAAGTTCTTGGAGCGCGTTTGGGATTGGAAAGATAAATACGAAGCGCGCATCACGGGTCAGCTCAAAAAGCTAGGCGCATCCTGCGACTGGACGCGTCAACGCTTCACCTTTGACGAGGGCTGCTCCCGCGCCGTTCGCGACGTATTTGTAAATCTTTACGAAAAAGGACTTATCTATCGCGGCTACCGCATCATCAACTGGTGCCCGCGCTGCCTCACGGCTCTCTCTGATGCCGAGGTAGAGTATAAGGATCAACCCGGCCACTTCTGGCACATCAAATATCCCATTAAGGGTGAGGACGGCTACGTTGAGGTTGCCACCACCCGTCCCGAGACCATGTTCGGTGATACTGCTGTTGCAGTTAACCCCGAGGACGAGGATATGAAGCACCTCATCGGCAAGACGCTCATTCTGCCCGTAGTTGGCAGAGAGATTCCTGTGATTGCCGACGATTACGTTGAAATCGGCTTTGGTACCGGTTGCGTAAGATCACCCCCGCACACGACCCCAACGACTTCCTCGTTGGTCAACGCCATAATCTCGAGCAGATCAAGGTTATGAACGATGATGCCACCATGAACGCAGGTGCAGGTAAATATGAGGGCATGGATCGTTACGAATGCCGCAAGGCACTCGTTGCACAGCTTGAAGCAGAGGGATACCTTGTCAAGACCGTTCCTCACGACCACAACGTTGGCGTTTGCTACCGTTGCGGTACAACCGTTGAGCCCATGACGTCCGACCAATGGTTCGTTAAAATGAAGCCCCTGGCACAACCCGCTATCGAGGCGGTAGAGTCGGGCGACATCCGCTTTGTTCCCGAGCGTTTCTCCAAAAACTATTTCAACTGGATGAACAACATCCTCGACTGGTGCATTTCCCGTCAACTTTGGTGGGGACACCGTATTCCCGCATTCTACTGCGACGATTGCGGTGAGATGACCGTTTCTCGCACGGACATCACCATCTGTCCCAAGTGCGGCGCTCCTGTCCGTCAGGATGAAGACGTACTTGACACTTGGTTCTCGTCGGCTCTGTGGCCCTTCTCCACAATGGGTTGGCCCGAGATGACCGAGGATCTCAAAAAATACTATCCCACAAGCGTTCTCGTTACCGGATACGACATCATTACCTTCTGGGTATCCCGTATGATTTTCTCGGGACTTGAGCACATGGGTGAAAAGCCCTTTGACACCGTATTCATTCACGGCCTCGTTCGTGACGCGCAGGGAAGAAAGATGTCCAAGTCGCTTGGCAACGGTATCGATCCTCTTGAAATCATCGACAAATACGGTGCCGACGCGCTCCGCTTCGCTCTTTCCACGGGTAACTCTCCCGGAAACGATATGCGTTTCTCGGATGAGAAGATGGAAGCTGCCCGCAACTTTGCAAACAAGCTGTGGAACGCATCTCGCTTTGTTCGCATGAACCTGACCATCGATAAGGTTGAGCTGCCTGACGTATCCCTGCTCACCGCCGAGGATAAGTGGATTCTGACCGAATACAACAAGACCGTAGCAAGCGTTACAAGCGCGCTCGATCACTTTGAAATCGGTGTAGCACTCAGCGCAATTTACGACTTTATTTGGGATATTTTCTGCGATTGGTATATTGAACTCACCAAGAGCCGCCTTGCCGAAAAGGATACCGAGGGCAATCGCGTAGCACAAAACGTACTTTGCTATGTTCTCACGGGCACGCTCAAGCTCCTGCATCCCTTTATGCCTTTCATCACCGAGGAAATTTACGGCGCACTGCCTCAGGAGGGTGATGCCGAGAGCATTATGATCTCCGCATATCCCAAGGCAAACGACGCGCTGAGTTTCCCCGAGGAATCTCTGCAACTCTCTCGCGTAATTGCCGCAATCAAGGCGATCCGTAACCGCCGCAACGAGATGAACGTTGTTCCTTCTCGCAAGGCAAAGGTCTTTATTGCAACCGCCTATCCCGAGTCCTTTGGCGAGAACACCTATCCTTTCTTCGCTCGTCTGGCGTCTGCCGCCGACGTAGCCGTTGCCGCATCCTTCGGGGATGATACCGTCAGCGGTGATAACGCGGTTCAGATCATTACCGACTCTGCAACCATCTATCTGCCGCTTGCCGACCTCGTCGACACCGAAAAGGAACGCGCACGTCTTGAAGGCGAAGCAAAGAAACTTGAGGGCGAGATCGCCCGTCTTGTCGGCAAACTCTCCAATGAGGGCTTTGTTGCCAAAGCACCTGCCGCTGTTGTAGATGCCGAGCGCGCAAAACTCGCAAAATATCAAGAAAATCTTGATGGCGTTAAGAACGCACTTGAAAAGTTGAAATAATTTTATAGAAGAATGCGGGGGAACCTTTTTTGCAAAAAGAGGTCCCCCCGCACCCCTTCCAAAAAACTCTCGCACTTAAAAGGGATTTTCTGTTAATTTGCCATATGATTTTCTATTGACAAGAAGGGCAAAAATATGATATAATTTTTTTATCAAAGAGCCCCAATTTTTGAATGTACGGAGGAAAACGGTTATGAATTTGCCTAACAAACGCCCCGAAACAATGGCGCGCATCACCACAAAAAAGCTGGCGGATGCTTTTATTGCACAGCAGGTACGCGAAATTCGCGCGCAGGTAGGTGACAAAAAGGTTCTTTTGGCACTTTCGGGCGGTGTAGATTCGTCCGTCGTAGCGGCACTTCTCATCAAAGCGATTGGCCGTCAGCTCGTTTGCGTCCACGTCAATCATGGACTCATGCGCAAGGGCGAGAGTGAACAGGTTATCGAGGTATTCGGCAAAGAACTGGATGCCAACCTTATTTACGTCGATGCAACCGACCGTTTTCTTGACCTCTTGGCAGGCGTTGCAGAACCCGAAAAGAAGAGAAAGATCATTGGCGGCGAATTCATCAAGGTGTTTGACGAAGAGGCATCCAAGCTCGAGGGCATTTCTTTCCTCGCACAGGGAACCATCTATCCCGATATTTTAGAGTCCGACGGTGTTAAGGCGCACCACAACGTAGGCGGACTTCCCGAAGATATGGAATTTGAACTCGTTGAGCCCGTGCGTCTGCTTTACAAGGACGAGGTCCGCGTAGTAGGCGAGGCACTCGGACTGCCGCACGCAATGGTCTACCGTCAGCCGTTCCCGGGCCCCGGACTTGGTGTTCGTTGTCTTGGCGCGACCACGCGCGTCCGCCTGCATGCTCTCCGCGAGGCGGATGCCATTTTGCGCGAGGAATTTGACAAAAACGGACTCGCAGGCAAGGTTTGGCAATACTTTATCGCTGTACCCGATTTCAAGAGCGTTGGCGTGCGCGACGGCAAGAGATACGAGGGCTGGCCTGCCATCATCCGTGCGGTCAATACCACCGACGCTATGAGCGCCACCATCGAGGAGATCCCGTACGCACTCTTGCACCACATCACAAATCGCATCACCGCCGAGGTAGAGGGCATCAACCGCGTATTGCTTGATTTGACCCCGAAGCCCATAGGCACAATAGAATGGGAATAATACAAAAATCTAAATAACAAGCTCCCCCTGCCAAACGGCAGAGGGAGCTTTCTTATTCTGTTTGCAGAGCTTTCAAATTACTTTTTGGTAAAAGTAATGGTAGCATATTCTGCATTGAGAGCATCGATGGTGAAGGTGTAACCCAAGGTGTTACCAAAATCATCGGTAACGGTGGGCAGGGTATCGCCCGCAACGTAGGTGTAGTTGTCCTCGCTCGAGAGAACAAACTCGATTAGGTTATCCTCGGTTCCGTATTCGCTGTTCGCACTTGTGTTTGTGTTATAGACGTCATAGTAGGTTTCGCCATCATATTCCTCGGCATAAAGAACGGAATTGATGTGATATACTACGATGCCATCGCGTGCAAAGAATCCGCCCTCACCTGCATTGAGCTCGGTACCTGTGTAATACATAATGACGTAATACTCTTGATATGCGCCAAGGGATTCATCCCAGTTGTTTGCAAGAATAATCGTGTCACCGTTCTTTGCAAATGCTTCCAAATTCACGGTAACGGTGCTGTCGGTAACAATCAGTTTTGATGTGGTTATCCAACCGTAATTAAACTTGGAGTAGGGGTTATGGTCACCCGGCATGGAGTCCATCATGTCATATCCGCCAAGAGGATGTTCCTCATATTCAGTGTCGTAGTAGTCATCCGCACCGAGCACGTGGCTGAATTCGTGAATAAAAGTATAAGGATTAAGGGGATTTGTAGTGTTGTAGTTCACATCACCGTATTCGTCGTATCCTTCAAACACAAACTCGTAGGAAATCCAAATATAATCGTTTGCGCTAACACCGTCATATTCGTAGTAATACCCCTCGTCATCGGTATAGAGATTCCAATATCTGTAAGCCCAATGGAAATCGTCATCGCCAATGTCGAGTGTGTTTACCATAACAACTGCGTCAATAATGCCATTGTTATCACTATCGAACTCGGAAAGATCCATAAAGGTAGAGAGATATGCCAGCGCCTCATCCAAAATGAGTTGGTCGCCGATTGCTACCTCGTCACCGTAATAATCATAGGTGGCGTATTCGTAATAGCTGCTGTTGTTTTGGGGGCGGAACCAAGTGTCAAGTACCGTGATGTCAAGATCAAGTGTTTGATAACTTGAAATGAAGAAATAATCGTGAACGGAGTAATAGGAGTTGTCGGTGCCACCAAATATCTTTTCGATGGTTTCAATCGAATATCCTTTGCTTGCGGCAGTGATGTCGCTAAATTCAACGGGGATGACAAGCACTGCGGGGCTACCGGTGGTGGGGCAGCCGTCAATGTAATATCCTTGGTCGGTGACATTTTGCACGTAATTTCCCTTGGTGAAATCAACGTCATAGATGCCGCCATCACTTTCGGGGAGTCCTTTTCCATCGTTGGTGATGACATTTGCGTCGGTGTTCGTGCCACCGTTGCCGCTATCACCGTTACCATCGGAGTTGCCGGAATCTTCGGTTAACGTATAAACGTAAACGTCAACGACGTATGCGTTCTCATAGTAATAGTAGGACATATCAACGTAAACGTCGCCTTTGGAGTAATAATACCAAGTGTCACCGTATTCGTCTGTGTCGGTACCGTCGTTTGTGTAAGAAGAGAAGAGAGCACGGTATGCATCAAATTCTGCTTGCGTGTTGCCAAAAGCATAGAAGTTAACGCCAGCTTCACCCTCAAGCTCGTATTCTTCTACGTAGTATTCGTCATTCGAAAGGAAGGGAATAACAAGCCCTACAGAGGAGTTGAAGAGTGCTGTCTCGTCGTTTGTGAATTGCGTATAGGTGTGGTTGGGTGTGTTGCCACCTTGCTCACCACCTTGGTTTCCGCCTGCGGACTCGACTTTTACAACATAAACATAAACAGAGCCGTTGTAGGTTGCCATTTCGATGGTGCCTTGGTAGTTTTTGATGTAACCGTATGCTGTAATGGTGTCGCCAACAGAGAAGCCGGTGATGCCGTCGCCCATATTGATGGTATAAATGAGCATTTCGGTTGTGCCGTCGGTGAAATAGACGTTCTTATAGTAGTTTTTCGCTTCGCCAATCGCGGTTACCGTTCCTTTTACGTAGAAAGCTTGCATGGAGCTTTCACCGGCTGCAAGATTCGCACACACATTATACGCATAGGTGGTACTTACAGGAGTATTCAGTGTGCCGTAGTTGATTTCGGGTTCCACAGGATCGGTTTCTTCACCTCCCGTGTTACCGTTGTCACTCTCTACGTAGATGTACATATCTACAACGTATGCACCTTCGTAATAATAGAAAGACATATCAACATAGATGCCATCCTTGGAGTAAAAATACCAAGTGTCACCGTATTCATCTACGTTAGTGCCATCGTTTTGATAGGAAGAGAAGAGCGCACGGTATGCATCAAATTCCGCTTGCGTGTTACCAAAGGTATAGAAGTTGATACCTGCTTCTCCCTCAAACTCGTATTCTTCTACGTAGTATTCATCATTCGGGATAAAGGGAATGACGAGCCCTACGGTGTTGTTGAAGAGTGTCTTTTCCTCATCGGTAAAGTCGGTATAAAGATGACCGGATGTGTTGCCGCCTTGCTCACCACCTTGGTTGCCACCGGTAGATTCAACCTTTACAACGTAAACGTAAACAGAGGAGTTGTAGGTTGCCATTTCGATGGTGCCTTGGTAGTTTTTGATGTAACCGTATGCCGTAATGGTGTCGCCAACAGAGAAGCCGGTGATGCCATCGCTCATATTGATGGTGTAGATGAGCATTTCGGTTGTGCCATCTGTGAAATAGACGTTCTTATAGTAGTTTTTCGCCTCGCCAATCGCGGTTACCTTTCCCTTTACGTAGAAAGGTTGCATAGAACTCTCTCCGTCTGCAAGGTTTGCACATACGGTATGCGCATAGGTGGTGCTTACAGGAGCGTTCAGCGTGCCGTAGTTGATTTCGGGGGTGGGAGGTGTAATTTCCGACTCCGGAGTTGTAATCTCGGGTGTGGTTGTTTCGGGTGTGGTTGCTTCGGGCGTAGTCACCTCAGGAGTTGTAGTCTCGGGAGTAGTCACCTCTGGAGTAGTCACCTCGGGTTGAGTGGGGTTTGTTTCGCTTCCCGATTCCTTGGGTGTCTCGGTCGGGGTGGTCGATTCAGAATTTTGGGGGGGATTTGGCTGCGTATCTTTTCCATTCGTGTCGACTGTGGTAGTTTCAGTCTTGGAAGAGAGAGAGAGCAGCTTGTCGCAAGATGTGAGCACTGCCAACATCAAAAACAAAGATAACAGTAAACAGATTATTTTTTTCATATACTTGCCATTCCTCCATTGTTTTGGTATCTAATATTGTAGCACGGTTTGGCTAAAAAATCAAGGTGTTTTATGCTTTTTATACTATTTTTGAAAAGCAAATTCAATAAATTTAATTTTTACGTCCTTCCAGAGGAGTTTCAAAACGGCAGATGCTCACAATTTTGCCCACATCCCTTGCAACGCTTGCCGATTTATGATATAATAATGTCATAAGCACCACTCAAAATCAAGTAACTGAAAGCGAGTAAAAATGACACACCAAATGAACCTCCATGCCGCTCCGTTTGATAACATTGCGCGCGGCATCAAAACCATCGAATTGCGCTTGTATGACGAAAAACGCCGCCGTATCAAAGTGGGCGACGAGATCGTGTTCACACACTCCAAAGACTTCGCGCGCACATTGCACTGCCGTGTGATTGCGTTGCACATCTTTCCCTCGTTTGAGGAGCTTTACAGCACCTTGCCACTCCTCAAATGCGGCTACACCGAGGACGACATCGACACCGCCGCTCCTGCAGATATGGATCTCTACTATTCAAAAGAGAAGCAAGAGAAATACGGCGTGGTAGGAATCGAAATAGAATTGATATAAAGCAAATCCTCACAGATCTTTGCGCTCTGTGGGGATTTTTATTATTGTTTACACATTTTTCTCAAAACTATGGTATAATAGAAAAAAACTCTCAAAATTTTTTACAGCTTTTCAAAATTTTGTCGACTGTATTTATGAAGGGCCTTTCAGACTATCACAGAAGGAGGTGCGATATGGAACTTCAAACCAAGCAAGCCGCTACAATGAGCGATGAGCAGATCGTTGCGCTGTATTGGCAACGCGACGAGCAAGCCATCAGACAGACCGATATTAAGTATAAGAGGTTTTTGCTATCCGTTGCGTATAACATTGTGCACGATGTTTACGATAGCGAAGAATGTCTCAACGATACATATATCGGGGCTTGGAATTCGATTCCCCCAGCAAGACCTACGTTACTGCAAGCATTTCTTGCTACCATTATGCGTCGGACGGCAATCGATTGCTATAAAGCAAAAAAGCGTCAAAAGCGGATGGCATCAGAATTGACTGTGTCTTTGTCCGAGGTTGAAGATTTCATATCCGTCGACGATGATATGTATTCCCAAACAGATGCAAAAGAGCTTGGTAGGGTAATCAGCGATTTTGTTCGTTCTCTTTCGGAGCGCCGTATGTATATTTTTATGAGCAGGTATTACATTGCGCGACCGATCAAGGAGATCGCCAAACTACTCGATTGCAGTGAGTCAACAGTCAACAAAGAGATCGCGCTCATCAAACGCGGTCTGAGAGAAAAACTTGAAAAGGAGGGTTATGTTCTATGAAGGAAGATGAATTTTTAGATGGTGTCAGTAACATCGAATCGGATGTCGTAGAACGTTTTGTGCTTATGGATAATATGTTTCAAATGAAAGCTAACAAATCAAAAAGGGTATGGCTTCGCCTCGGCGCACTTGCGGCGTGTTTGGCTATCATAGCGGGTGCGATTTTTGTTCTGCCGATGCTACGAGGAGATGATCCGGGGGAAATTCCGGGCACGGGAACTACGGGTGATCCTGGGAATACTCCGAATCCGGGAACCGACAATGAAAATAAAAGACCGAATATCCCGATTTTAAACATTCAAGCACTGTCTTCTGCACCGCAGTATTACGGAAGTGAAAATAGCGAATCCGGTGGGACGTCTGCAGAAGTAAACACCGAGGGCATTTCTGTAACCGCACGATTGTTAGAGGTTCTTCCGGACACCTATACTTTTTACGATGATTGGAAGCAAACAGAGTTTTACTTGCTGAAAATGGAAACGGTAAAGCTTCTCAAGGGCGAAAAAATGACCGATGTCTTTTACTATATTGTTCCCGTGCAATTTATGAGAGATTATACCGTTTTTGATAAATTTGTAATTGTAAATATGGGACAATACGGGTACGAGCATTCCGTTCTTTATAACAAAACGCAAAACTGTGCCGAGCAGCTCGATATAGTTCTTATGGGGTATGTTAATATACATTTTGACCGTATGGACGGATTTTTTATGGCGTTTGACGAAAACGGGAATTTTGCTTGGTCCCCCTCGGAATGGACAAATGATCAATATGCAAACGGATATACGCTTACACAAGCTGAAGAAGAGCACAGCTATGCTAATGGAGACCGTTACGTTCATACCCTTGAGAGCGTCAGTGGGGAAGCTACAGGTGCCTTGGAATACATCAAATCCTTTGAAAACGGACTTTATATACCGGATGGAGACGGATGGAAGGCGGCGTATTCTCCCGAGGTGCAGCTTGGCTTCCGCAGATATATCAACGGATTTGCAACCAATGAAAGAGGAAAAATTTATTCGGATAGCGTGAATTGGTCAAAGGCGCGATTTACACAAGAGGATGAGATTGCCTTGCCTGATCTGACATCGGCATATGCGGCAGTTAAAAACGCATTTGAAAACGGAGATATTCTCCCACCACACATTCAAAAATATGAGGAGATGGAGAATACGACCCACGGCATTTTTGGCTGGTACGCGAAAACAGAGAGCGGCATCATTGGTGTTGTACGTGTAACGTGGTGCTATCTTTCTGATTCATACAAATTGCACTTCGATGATGCCTACTATATTATTGAATACGGTTCGAATGAATGTAAGGCAATTGAGAGAGATTCCTTGCTTGAAAAGTTTGGCTCATATGAAAAGGACTATATTTATACGGGAAAATATGATGAAAACGGCAAAGAGCGATATGTAATTCCTATGCCGTAAACCTTCAATACGTATTCATTTTACACTCCCCACCGAGAACATCGGTGGGGATTTTTGCGCCCATTTGTAAACATTCGCACACCCCGGTTGACAGAACGCCCAAAAGAGAGTATAATGATGGGGAAGAAAAACGGATCTGTTTTCAAAGAAAGGACACCCCATGAAACTCTGCATCTTTGATCTCGACGGTACTATTCTCGATACTGTCGGCAGCATTGCGCATTACGGCAATCTTGCTTTGCAAAAACACAATATTGAACCAATAGACGAGAGGGAATACCAATACTTTGCAGGTGACGGTGCCAAAATTCTCATCAGACGAATGTTGGAGTACCGTTCTTGCTACAGCGATGAACTCCACGCCTCGGTGTTCAAACTCTATAATGAAATGTATAATGCCGACGTTACCTGCAAAACCGTTATTTTTGACGGTTTGAAGAAAATTCTTGACCGTCTCAAAGCGGATGGCTACCGCTTTGCCGTCATCTCCAACAAGCCCGACTTTGCCGCCAAAACCGTTGCCACCGCCTTATATGGCGAAGGTTATTTTGACCGCATTGTTGGACAAAAAGAGGGAAGTGCCCTCAAGCCGGATCCCAACGAAGTTCTCGCCGTTATGAAAGATCTTGGTGCAAGTGCGAGAGGTTGCGTTTATGTAGGCGACACCGACACCGATATGAAAACGGGCAAAAACGCAAATCTTTATACCATTGGCGTTCTTTGGGGCTTCCGCGGTCGCGAGGAATTGGAAGCAAGCGGAGCAGATGCTATCGTGGCAACACCCGAGGAACTCTATCAAATTATTATCAAACTGATGGGATAGTATTGGCTATCCCATTTTTTTATTGTTTGCAAACTACTCGAAAATTGCAAAAAAATCTGCAAACTTTTCCATTCATAAATTGATTTTGACGGTGAACAATAGTAACAGAGCCGCAACAAAGCGACTCAATGATATAGATAAACGAGCGGCAAACGTTTTGTGTATTGCGAATTCCTCAAGAATGAACGGTACATAAAACACACAACCGTTCAGAAGAGGAGAAAAACATGGCAAGCAACAAGACTCTTGTTCCCGAGGCAAAGGAAGCCCTGGAGAGATTCAAGATGGAAGCTGCAAACGAAGTTGGCGTTAACCTTAAGCAAGGTTACAACGGCGACATCACTGCACGTCAAGCCGGTTCCGTAGGCGGTCAGATGGTTAAGAAGATGATCGAGTCCTATGAGAACTCCCTCAAGACGAAATAAGGAAAGCCCTTATAGTCGGCATAAAGAAATAGTTTTTCTTTGTGCAAATATTGAAAAAAGAAGACATGTGTCGATTTTTTCAAAATCTCAAGCCCGTTGACACGCTTTAGATGTAAAGCGGTATAGCGGCACGCCCCACCCCTGTTGATTGGAGTGGGGCGTTTTTTTATTTTGTGTACTATTGACTTTTTATAAAATTTATGTTATACTTTTTGCAACAGCCCACCGTCCCATAACGGGGCGTGGGGCATTTTTTGTTTAGGAGGGACTATGGAAAAGATTGCACTTGCACGTCTTGAAATGCTCAATCAAATAAAATTGACCGATGCGCAAAAGGATGACGTGCTTTCGTTTTTTGCAAAACGCGAAGAAGAACTCGTCTCTCTTGATGAAATCGATACTTCTAAGGCCGAGCCAATGGTACACGTAATGCCCACCGCAATCGCCTTGCGTGAAGATGTTATAGAGCAACCTTTCACTCGCCAAGATTTGCAAGCCCAAGCCCCCGCCGCCGATGCAGGATACTGGTGCGTGCCTCGTGTGATAGAATGATGGGAGGGGAAATATGAACGAACAAAACATGAACAGAATCATTATTGACGATATGTTTTTGACCGTTGATGTTCCCACCACTGCGGGCTCCAAAATTTTGGAGGGCTATCAAAGTCCTACCCAAGCAACGGCTATTACCAAAGCGCAGGCGGCAGGATATGTGCTTGCTATGAAAACGCCCGTGGGCGAGTTTGCCATCGACCTGTTGGGCGAAACCGCTGTCAGCGCTGCTTGGGGGCGTGAGGGCATTCTCAAAAACGCAACCGCACAAATGCTTTGGTGGGAGAATGACGCTAAAGGAGCATTCTGTCTTGACGTCAACGGATATCCCCGTCGCGCCGCCGCGCAAATGGGGCTTGTTTGCCTCAAACCTACTCACGGGGCAGTTTCGCGGCAAGGGATTGTTTCTGTTGCCGCATCAGGTGAGACAGTTGACATCCTTGCAAAAACTGTTGAAGATTGCCGCGACCTCTTCAATGCCGTTGTCGATGTCCCCCAACAAAACACCGCTCCTATCCGTCGCGTTGCGCTTTTGACCTCGCTTGATACCGACATGAACCCTGAAGTAAAGCGAAAAATCGACACCGCTATCTCTAACCTTGAAAAGTGTGGAATTTCTACAACGTATATCGAAAACAGCGCTTCTTGTGCGGCAAAAGCAGCTTGGAACATCATTTTGTGTGCCGAACTTTGCAAAAGCACCGCACGTTATGACGGTATTCGCTACGGTCACAGAACCGAGCATTTTTCAGGACTTGACGAACTTTATACGAATAGCCGAACCGAAGGTTTTGGCGACCTTGTGAAAGCCGCCATTCTTTACGGCTCGGAGACACTTTCTGCCCAAAACTATCAAACGGTGTACGAAAAGGCACTCCGCGTGCGCCGTGTCATTGTCGACGAATTTGCAAAACTGTTTGGAGATTTTGATGCCGTTCTGCTACCCGCCTGCTCGCAAATGGGGTACACCGAGGAGCAAATAGGTGGAGATAAATATATTGCTTTTGAAGAAAATCGCTATACTGCTCCCGCAACGCTTGCAGGACTCCCTGCGGTGGTTTCGGGTGGCGTGCAGCTAATCGGCAAAGCAAACAGCGAGTACGCACTCCTCGACGTAGCCAATATTCTTACAGGGGAGGGCAGATAATATGCAATACGAAACCGTCATCGGTCTTGAAGTGCACGTTGAACTCTCTACCGACACCAAAATTTTCTGCGCTTGCTCGGCACACTCCTTTGGTGCCAAACCAAATACGCACATCTGTCCCGCCTGTTTGGGAATGCCCGGTGCACTCCCAAAACTAAACAAGCGTGTGGTCGAATATGCCATCAAAACGGGCTTGATGCTTGGTTGTCACATCAACCGCACATCCGCATTTGACCGCAAAAGCTACTTTTATCCAGACCTGCCAAACGCTTATCAAATCACGCAATATTTTTCTCCCATCGCCACAGATGGCATGGTGGAAATTGAAACCGCAAACGGCAAAAAGAATATTCGCATCCAACAAATTCACATGGAGGAGGATGCGGGAAAACTCATTCACGATATCAAAGAGGGGCTCACGTACATCGATTTCAACCGTGCGGGAGTGCCGCTTTTGGAAATCGTCAGCCGCCCAGACCTCAGGAGTGCCGACGAAGTGGAAGCTTACCTCGAACGCCTCAAAACGCTTTTGCGTTATGCGCGTGTTGCCGAGTGCGAAATGGCACACGGAACCATGCGTTGTGACGTCAACATCTCTGTTCGTCCTGTGGGGAGCGACCAATTCGGTATTCGAACTGAACTGAAAAATATGAATTCCATCGAAGCCATCAAACGCGCCATTGAGTACGAGACCGCGCGACACATTGCAGCATTGGAAGCGGGAAGTGAGGTGCTCGTGCAAGAAACGCGCCGTTGGGATGATGCAAACGGCAAAACCGCCTCGATGCGAAGCAAAGAGACCGCGGGCGACTATCGCTACGCTCCCGATCCAAACCTGATGCCACTCGTGATTGGAGAAGAGTGGATTGAAGAAATCAAATCAACGCTTCCCGAATTCCCCGAGGTCAAGCGTGAGCGGTATATGAGTGAATACAAACTTAGCGCATACGATGCAGAGCAACTGACCAAAAGCATCTCTCTTTGCGAGTGCTTTGAGACCGCTGTCACTATTTGCAAATCGCCCAAAGATGCCGCAAACTGGATGACGGGTGAGGTGATGAGCTTGCTCAACACCCAAAAGATGACCTATGATATGCTTGCCATCGATGGGCGCAAGCTCGGCGAACTCATTCTGCTTGTGATTGATGGAAAAGTTGGCAGAGCCAACGCCAAAATCATTCTCGATGCTATGTTTGCAGATGCCGCGATTGATGCCGCTGCATACGCAAAGGAAAACGGTTTTCTAATTTCCAACGATGAAGAACATATCAAGCGCGTTGTCAAGGCAGTGGTCGATGCCGATGCACAGTCGGTTGCCGACTATAAGAGTGGCAAAGCGAAAGCTCTGATGTTCTTGTTTGGAAAATGTATGAAAGAACTCAAAGGCAACTGCAACCCGCAACTGCTCCGCCAAATTCTTTGCGAGTATATTGCAAAAAGCTAAAAAACTTTCAAACTCCCACGTTTGCGTGGGAGTTTTCTCATTTTTTTCTTCTTTCTATTGCAATTTGAAAAACGAGGGTGTATAATAAAGGTAGCGTTTCCCTAATTTTACCGAAAAGAGGAGAAACAGTTATGAAAAAACTGAGTTTTTTGTTAGCCATTATTCTGTTGCTATCCGTTTTTTCGATGACGTCATGCAACAAAAATGAAGTTCCGCAAGAGACCACACCAAAGGTCACCACACCCGATACCACTCTCCCAACCGCTACAACGCCAAATGAAACAACTGCCCCCGACGTGGATCCCCCCGTGGTGCAGGCAAGCATTTTGGTAGAACAGTTGGCAAAGTATGAGGTTATCTATGCAAAAGATTCCTCTGCCGAAGTCAAGGGAGAGGTCAAACCTTTGGTAAACGCTATTTACAACACCTTTGCCGTTATGCTCAATCAGCGCACCGACCTCTATTACGAGGGCGTAGAATCGCTTGCCAAAGGACAGTACGAGATTCTCATTGGTCACACCAACCGAGAGGAAAGCGAAATCTTCCTTTCCACATTGCGCTGGGATGATTATGGCTACGGCATTGTAGGCGAAAAGCTTGTCATTGCTGGCAAAAACGAGGATGGAACCCTCAAAGCTCTGCGTGCGTTCTTTACATACGTCAACGATAGCAAGGATAGCAAAGTGTTTTTCAGTAATGCCGACCAATCAATCGTGCAAACAAATTATCCGTATCCCACTCTTACCATCAACGGCATTTCGGTTTCTGACCTTGCCATTCTGTGCAACCAAGAAGAACTTGGTGGTGTGGTACAAATCATCCGTGATGCCATTATCAAGGTATCGGGTATTGCCGTACCTGTTGTTACCGATCGAGATATCGAACGCATCGAAAACAAACTCGTCATCGGGCGCACCAATCAAATCACTATCGATTATGCCCCTGAGGATAGTGCATATCCCACAGGCAAGGAGTTTTACATCAGTAAACTTGCAGGAGGCATTTTTGTTGATGCCAATACCTCCGCAGGATACCTCAGTGCCGCTGCCTATATTGCCGCACAACTCTCGGGCGAGTGTGGAGAAAAGGTTGTTTTCGAGCAAAAACAATATATGGGCGAGGACGCAATAGGTGTTATGAGTTTTAACCTCAAAGCCGAGTCCAAAACAACGGACTACAACGCGCGCACCGATGCCGTTGTGGGTACCATTCTCAAATATCGCCCCGCAGTTGTGGGCGTACAAGAGGCAACCGACCAATGGATGAATATTCTTCGTGAAAAACTCGGTGACGTTTATACCATCGTTGGCGAGGGCAGAAATGCTGAAGGTCACGATGAACACAGTGCAATTCTTTACCTCACCGCAGAGTTTGATTGCCTTGAGAGCGGAACAAGATGGCTTTCCGACACCCCCGAAGAAAAGGGCTCTCAATTTGCCGAGTCGCACTACAAACGCATTATGACGTACGCATTGCTCTCTCGCAAGAGCGACGGTAAGCAGTTCTTGCACGTCAACACACACCTTGATTACGGTACCACTGCCGCAGAGGAACAAGTCAAGGTCAAACAAATGCAAGTCATTTTCGATGAAATTGCTAAACTGCCGAGTGTTCCTACCACCATCACAGGCGACTTCAATGCAACCGTTGGCTCTCCTGTGTATGAAATGATTACTACCACAAACGGGTATCAAGATTCCTGTCCCGCATCCCTCATTCCGTCTCCCACCTATCACGGCTTGATGGGGAATACGGGAGAGCCCAGCCACATCGATTTCATCTTTGCCAAGGGTATGGAGACTTCTAATTACTACCGCATTTGTACCGAACGTGTAGGCAACGAAAACGTTTCCGACCACTATCCTATCTTTTCGATTCTGTCTTTTAGCGAACAATAAATAAAAGGAGTTTGAAAAATGAAAAAAATCAGTTTTTTGTTGGCGATTTTAATGCTTGTAACCTGCCTTTTCTTAGTTGCTTGCAATTCTTCAAAAAACAACGAGAACACCACTTTGGCAGAAACAACCCCCGAGGAGACAACTGCCCCCGATCTAACCCCCAAAATTTTGGCAGCAGATCTTTCCAAGTACAATCTCATTTGTGAGGTACGCAGTGGCAATAGCGTTGCCATCTGGGATTTGCAATCGCAAATTCAAAAAATGTGTGGAAAGAAGATTGTCCTTGAAACAGATTACTTTGATGAAACCGAATTTGAAATTTTGGTTGGTAACACCAACCGCAAGGAGAGCAAAGAATTTCTCTCCGGCTTGCTTTGGGATGATTACGGCTATGCCATTGTTGGCAACAAAATTGTAATTGCAGGTCACACAGCAGAAACCACGCAAAGTGCTATGAGAGCATTTTTGGAGCATTTGCAAAGTGGCGACCATACAAGCGTTTTCTTTAGCAATAAAGATCAATACATCTTCCGTTATCCTTATGTTTCCGATACTTTCCTACTCAACGGCATTGACGTTTCTCGCGCAAAGATCGTGGTCAACAAAAAGGGAAGTGAACAACAAATGGCACAACTGCTCTCGGATAAATCCTTGGAGCTTTGCGGTCGCCGTCCCGAAATAATCAACGATGAAACGTTGGTGTTGGCGAGTGATCCTCTCATCATTATCGGTGCATCTAAATATGTTCCCACCCAAATGCAATCCGAATGGGATGCCGCACAAGAAACGGTAGACGGTCAATTCTCTTATTACATTGGCAACACCGAGAATATCGTATGGATCAATACAGAAATTTTGGAAGGGTACAGTGCGTTGAACCGTGAAATTATTCCGCAAATTCAATCCAACGCAACTGCGAATTTGACCCTCCAAACCGGACTTATTAAAGTGCCGCAAATTTTCTCGGTAATGAGCTTTAATGTTTTTGTTAGCCAATTCAACGATGCACGTGTTAATCGCGTAATCGATACCATTCTCGAAAATACCCCCTCTGTATTTGGTGTACAGGAAGCAAGCGTGCCTTGGATGAACGCGCTCAAGAGTAAGATCGGTGATGTTTACACCGCTGTTGGTGAAGGCCGCGACGGCGGAAATAACGGAGAACACAGTGCTATTTTCTATCGCTCCGATAAGTTCACCCTGATTGAAAGCGGCACAAAATGGCTTTCTTCTTCTCCTAACAGTGTAGGCTCCTATTACGTTGTTCCCGGTACAACCTACAGAGCTAATTTCCCACGCATTATGACCTACGCCGTTTTGGAGCGCAACAATGACGGTGCACGTTTCATCTATGTCAACACACACCTTGACCACAACGGTGACAACAGTGTAGAAATTGCAGAGCAGGTAAGACAGGGACAAATTGAAGTTTTGCTTGCCCAAATCGGGGAGCTTAGAACCAAGTTTGGCAATTTGCCCACCGTTGTAACAGGTGACTTTAATGTTACTCCCGAAGCAACCGCCTACACCACAATGATTGCCGGTGGATTCCTCGATACGTCTCACGAAGCAAAAACAGGTGAAATCAAGTCCACCTATAACGGTATGAGTGATGATTACGAAGGCGCGATTATCGACTACATCTTTGTATCCCCCGAACTCAAAGGCGCGGTTGATACCTACACGGTTTGCCCCGCAAAGCGTGACGGACAATGGATCTCTGACCACAACGCCATCATTGCAACCATTACGTTGCCTGTTCCCGAGGCACAAGAATAACAGCAACCTCTGCGCGTTCCCTAAAAAAGGGAACGCGCTTTTTTTCTTGTTTTTTAATAAAAAACAAGAATATCCTCATATTTTATCGTTTTTTGTTCAATTTTGCCCTTGTTATGAGAGGAAAAATGTGCTATACTGTTGCCAAAGAATGTTTTTGGAGGTTTACAAAATGAAAATGAAAGAAACACTCAAAAAATACGCAAAGCGCTATTTTATTGATGCCATGAGTGCTATGGCGCTCGGTTTGTTCGCATCACTCCTCATCGGTACTATCTTCAACGCTATTGGAATGATTCCCGGGCTTTCGGTGATGTCCACCATTGGCAAGGGTGCGCAAGGCGTTGCGGGAGCGGCAATGGCAGTGGCGATTGCAATTTCGCTCAAAGCCGATCCGCTGGTTGTTTTCACTTGTGCGGCAGTTGGGCAAATTGCCAACACAAGCGGTGGAGCAGGGGGACCTTTAGCTGTCCTCTTTATCGCCATTATCGCCGCCGAGGTCGGACAACTCGTCTCCAAAAAGACCAAGGTGGATATTCTCGTCACTCCCTTTGTCACACTTCTCGTAGGCGGACTCTTGGGCGTGTATTGCGCACCTTATATCGGGCAGATCGTTGGATACGTCAGCAACTTTATCGGCTGGGCAACCACGCAACAGCCGTTCTTGATGGGCATCATTGTGTCTGTTGTTGTCGGTGTGGCTCTTACACTCCCCATCAGCTCGGCAGCTATCTGCGCAGCAATCTATTTGACGGGTATGCCTGCCTTTGACGCTGCAGGAGAGCTCATCGCGCGCGACTACGCAGGACTTGCCCTTGCAGGCGGTGCGGCAGTTGCGGGATGCTGTGCACAAATGGTCGGCTTTGCCGTAATGAGCTTCAAAGAGAACAAATGGGGCGGCCTTGTTTCCCAAGGACTTGGCACAAGTATGCTCCAGATGCCCAACATCATCAAAAATCCTCGCATTTGGATCCCTGCAACGCTGACAAGTGCCATAACAGGCCCTCTTGCCACCTGCGTTTTCGGGATGCAAATGTACGGCGCGGCAATCAATTCGGGTATGGGAACCTGTGGGCTTCTCGGCCCCATCGGCATCATTCTTGGCTGGTTTGGCGGCAACTATCCCGAAACTGTCACCGCCCTTGATTGGATCGGACTCGCCCTCATCTGCTTCATTCTCCCCGCAGTTCTTACTCTCATCTTCAGCGAAATTCTTTATAAAATCAAGTGGATCAAAAACGGCGATTTGACGCTCTGATTCTGTATTTTCGAGGTAAACAAAATGGATAAAAAACAGAAAAAGAAAACAAGCGCGATAAAGCAAGCTCTCATTCTCACATACAACTTCTCTCTTTATTTTGCCCCCTGTTTTATTGTTGTGCGATACGCCTCTCCTTTGGAAATCAACCCTTTGCTCCAAATAGCAGGATTCTTTTTGGCGGTGTATGCGGCACTTATCTTCCACATTATTGTGCACGAGGGCGGACACCTTGTGTTTGGACTCCTCTCGGGCTACCGCTTTAGCTCCTTCCGCGTGTTCTCCTTTATGTGGGTAAAGGAAGGAGAGAGCGTTAAATTCAAACGCCATAGCGTTGCAGGAACAGGCGGACAGTGCCTGATGAGTCCTCCCGACATCAAAGACGGCAAAATGCCCGTTGCTTGGTATAACCTTGGCGGCTCGCTCATGAACATCATCTTCGGTCTTTTATTCCTCGGCGGATTCTTCCTTTGCGGTGAGGTTTCTATTCTTTCGGCAATCCTGCTTTTGTTCTCGCTCCTCGGTTTTGCGCTTGCCATTCTCAACGGTGTGCCGATGCGCACGGGAACCATCGATAACGACGGCTACAACGCTATTTCTCTTGCAAAAGACCATGCAGCACTTGAGGCATTTTGGATGCAAATGAAAGTGGTTGAGGAGACCACAAGGGGCGTGCGCCTTCGCGATATGCCTGCCGAGTGGTTCACCGTTCCCACCGACGAAGCGATGGGGAACAGTATGGCCGCCGCGCGCGGCGTGTTTGCCTGCAACCGACTCATGGACGAGGAACGCTTCGAGGAAGCCGACGAATTGATGGCACATCTTCTCTCAATCGAGAGCGGTATGGTAGGACTCCATCGCAGTATTCTCATCTGCGAGCGCATCTACGTCGAGCTCATCACCCAAAATCGTCGCGAGGTCATCGACGAACAACTTACCAAAAACCTGCAAAGTTTCATGAAAGCAATGAAGGATAACCCATCCATCCTGCGCACGCAGTACGCCATTGCCTTGCTCCACGAAAACAATAAGGCCAAAGCAGAAACTGTCAAAGCGCAGTTTGAAAAGCGCGCCAAAACCTACCCTTATCCCCACGAAATTGCTCCCGAGAGAGATTTGATGGCGATTGCAGATGCCAAATACAAGGAAAGCGAAACCGCTTAAAAGGAGCGCACAATATGGACATTTTGATTGAAGTTATCTTGGAACTCTATCTTGAATTGATGGTTATGGTCGTTCCGGAAAAGAACGTAACAAAGGGAATGAGGGTGCTCGCAATCATAATTGCCATCGTATTGGCGCTCGGACTTCCTGCACTGTTCCTTTTTGGAGCATCTTTGCTGTTTGAGAAGAATACTGTGTGTGGGCTGATACTAATGATTGTCTCGGCAGTTCTCGTTCTAGCGCAAATCATTGCGGGTATCGTGCTATATAAAAAACATCATTAAAAACATAAAAACGCAGTTATAAAAAAGGAACAGGACGGATATGGGATATACAATCGAAGCCGGTAAACTGACTCTGACAAACGGATCGTTTACCAGAACAATGGAGCTTCCAACAGTAAGTGGAAAATATCTGCTAAAAGAATATCGCCCAACGCAAGGTGAATTTCTTTTCTTTGAGTCCACCGGCGATGAATTTGCCTTTGAACTCGGCGGCGTGCTGTATACCGGTGCCACCGGCTGGAAGCTTTTGAACGTAGCAGAAACCCCAGATTTGGATGTCGGAGAGAGCGTTACCGTCTCTTTAGAGGCATTGGACCAAAAGGTGAAAGTGTGGCTTACCTATACTTGGTATGGGCAGCTTCCTTTTGTACGCAAAAATCTTACCGTGCAAAACTGCACAAATGGTGAGCTGTGTCTGGAATCGGTGGACGTAGAAAAATTCGCCATAACGGGATTTTGGGCTCCCACCTACAGTTGGATCTTGAGTGATTACGGAAGAAAGAAATCCATCGGCCCCTATCTGGGCAATCTGCAGGATAGTCTCATCCTTGTTCACCATCCCGATTGGGAAGCCGGTATCGTATTGGGGAATGAAGCCCCCGGCGTCCTGAAAGGTGCGTCCGTATGGGCGCGGGGAAGGGAGATCACCTTAGGTCTTACGCATAAAGACGAGGATTATCCCTTTAGAAAATATTTGGCGAGCGGCGAGGTCTTTGTTGCATCGGATGTTTTCACAGGTGTATATAATCATCAAAAGGATACGCATATCGTTATGAATCAAATGGTTCAGGACTATGTTCGAAAATATATGGGTATCCGCCTCACTCAAATTGAGGAGCGACCGATATTTGTCTACAACACCTGGCAACCCTTTGAATATAATATTTCGGAACAATTGATAAAAGAGACTGCCGAGGCAGCGGCACAGGCAGGCATCAAGGAATATGTTATCGACGACGGATGGCAGGATTGTTACGGTGACTGGGGAATTGATTACAAAAAGTTCCCCAATGGACTAAAACCCGTTGTCGATCATATCAAATCCTTGGGAATGAAAGCGGGCGTGTGGGCCAGTATCGGAACCGCATCTCCCCAAAGCAAGGTATATCGGGAGCACCCTGAATGGTTTCTTAAAAACAAAGATGGCGAAGATTTCTCTTTGCTCGGCGGTGGAAACAGCAAACGTACCGCCTGTTTTTCTACCGGTTGGTCAGAGTATATCACGGGTGTGCTGGAAAGATTGGTAGATGAGTACGGTTTTGACTACCTAAAGTTGGATTTCTCCGTTGTTTCAAGCCCGTACCGCTATAACAAAGAAGAAGCGGGATGCTATTCCTGCAATCATTCCGCGCATCGGGATCGGGAAGAATCCATGTGGGTAAATTATAACAAAATGTGGGAGGTCTTTGATAAGCTTCACAAGGGCAGACCAAATCTGTTTATTGACTGCACATTTGAAACCATGGGGGGCTTACAGCTTGTAGATTATGCAATGCTTAAGCACGCGGAAGGAAATTGGCTTTCAAATTTCTTCGGTAACATGGGTGAGAAAACCGACTTGCGCATCAGACAAATGGCGTGGTGGCGTTCTCCTGCAATGCCGGCTACCTCGTTGGTGATTGGAAACGCCCACATTCAGGATGTCGGGTATGAAAATCACGTGCGTTCTTTAGCAGGAGCGTTGCCAATTCTGCTCGGTGATCCCAGACAAATCCCCAAGCAAGACAGAGAAGTATTAAGCAAATATTCGGGCTGGCTTGCAAAAATGGAGCAAAAACACAATATTATGCTCTATCGTCAGGATCTGCCGGGATATTTTGAACCTGCCATAGGAGGTCATGATGGATTTGCTCGCATCAATCGCGAAACCTTCTCGGGCGGCATCATCGGATTTTTCCGACACGGCGCTAAAGAATCTACAAGAAGGGTATGCGTAGACGGACTGCTTGCAGATCGCGAATACCTGATTTTGGATATGGACGGCAAGCAAATCGCAAAAATGTCCGGAGTTCTACTCGAAAAGGAAGGCTTTGATGTAACGATTGCAGAAGATTTTGGCGGACGGCTATTTGAAATTACACTTTCCTAAAAAATCAACACCTTAAGGATGCCACCTCGGTGGCGTCCTTATTTATATAAAAGAGGGGGCGACTATTGGCAGTCTGCCTCAACCAATTATAACCAAACAAACAGTTAAGCTGTCATCCTGAGCGGAGGGCGAAGCCCGTAGTCGAAATTTCACCGAGTGAAGAACGAGGTGAAATCGAGGAGCGAAAGCGACGAAGGGATCTCCTAACAAATTTGGGTGGCTTGCCATAACAAATGTAACATCCACACTGCAAGTCACCGAGACTCGTTACGAGATCCCGCGGCGGCTACGCCTTGCGCTTCTGCCTCGCTCTTCGCTCAGCAGAAGTTCGACTCCGCTCAGGATGACGGGCTGAAATCATACGATGGTTCGTTCTGTGTTTTTTTGCATCCTGTTTTGGAAAACAAGAACTTAAAAAAGCATCCAAAAAAGGCGAAATGCCAAATAAAATGCCAAAAACGGAAAAATATATTTTCAAAAGGGCTTGACAAGCATCCAAAAATGGAGTATAATAGGGGCAGTAAAATAAAAAGGAAGGCGGCAAAGGTGTTTGCCGCGTGAAAGGAACATATTATGGCATCTACGAAAAAAACAAAATTGGCAGTTCCCGCAGGACTTGATGCGGCAGGTAAGGCGCAAGCACTCAAGACTGCAATGACACAAATCGAGCGCGACTTTGGCGCGGGCTCTATTATGAAATTGGGAGAGAACTCCCACATGGAAGTGCAAGCCATTCACACCGGCTCTCTCTCTCTCGACCTCGCTCTCGGTATCGGTGGCGTTCCGCGCGGACGTATTGTCGAAATCTTTGGCCCCGAATCTTCCGGTAAAACAACCGTTGCTCTGCATATTCTCGCAGAGGTACAAAAGTCGGGCGGTACGGCAGCATTCATCGATGCCGAACACGCACTTGATCCCGTATATGCCAAGGCACTTGGTGTTGACATCAATGAGCTGCTCGTATCCCAACCCGACTGTGGTGAAGATGCACTCGAAATTTGCGAAGCGCTTGCACGTTCGGGCGCGGTTGATGCCATCGTTATCGACTCGGTAGCCGCTCTCGTTCCCCGTCAGGAAATTGAGGGCGATATGGGACAATCGATGGTTGGCGTTCAGGCAAGAATGATGTCACAGGCAATGCGCAAACTCTCGGGCGTTATTTCCAAGAGCAACTGCGTAGTTGTTTTCATTAACCAAATCCGTGAAAAGGTTGGCGTTATTTACGGCAATCCCGAAACCACGCCCGGCGGACGTGCACTCAAGTTCTTTGCATCGGTTCGCATTGATATTCGCAAAACAGAGCAACTCAAAGACGGCAACGACGTTTACGGTAATCACGTTAAGTGCAAAATCGTCAAAAACAAGGTCGCTCCTCCTTTCCGCGTAGCAGAATTTGACATTCTCTACGGCAAGGGAATTTCTCTTTCGGGTGAGATCATCGACTTTGCAATCGCCCTTGACGTTATTCAAAAGAGCGGTTCTTGGTTCTCCTACAATGGTGAGAGAATCGGTCAGGGCAAGGACAACGTCCGCAAGCTCATCGAGAACACCCCCGACCTAATGAAAGAGATCGAAAACAAGGTTCGCGCACTCAGCGAGCAAGCCAAAATGACAATGGATCAAGATTTTGAGGTCGATGAGGATGACGACGACGAGTTCGATCTCCGCCTCTCCGATGACGAATAATGACGAGTGATCAAATTTCCTACGGTATCTCCAGCCCTTTGACAATCACCATCCGCGCCTTGCGTGCACAGCACGAGGGGGCAGAGATGCTGGTGCAACTGCTCTTGGAAAATGGGGAACACCAAGAGCAAAAAAGTCTTGTTATCACAACCGAGCAATACTGTGAATTTAATCTGACACGCGGACCGATCGCCGAAGAAGTCTACGAGAAAATTGAAGAAGCCGCCGAGCTTTGCTGTGCTTTGCGCAGCGGTGAGAGCTTGCTCTCCTATGGCGCAAATTCTGTGCAGGCACTCACGCGAAAACTCGTAGGTAAAGGATATAACCGAGAGGTTGCCGCGACTGCGGCAGAACGCCTTGCGGGATATGGGCTCATCGATGAAGAACGCGATATGAAACGCGAGGTTGAAAAGTGTTTGCGTAAGCTTTGGGGATCCAAGCGCATCAGCGCACATCTTTGGAGCAAGGGATACGCGGCGGAGACGATGCAAGGGCTCACCAAACTGTTGGAGGATGTTGATTTTTCGCAAAACTGTGCAGACCTCATTCGAAAACACTATGGCGAAGTTCCAACCGATGCCGACGAGCACCGTCGTATGATTGCAAGTCTATCGCGTTACGGATATTCTATTGGGGAGATCCGAGAAGCAATTCGACTTTTAAGAGAATGAAATAAAAAATCAGTACCCACGCGAAGGACGCGTGGGTACCTTTTTTATTAGGTTAGGTCATAGCGGTCAACAATCGCTCCTTGTGTTGCGGGTAGACTTTTGCGAATTTCGAGAATGATATTGATGTAGCGGTCAAAGAATTTGTCGCTCATTTCTTCATTTTCGTCCAACACCAATGCTGAAGCAAGATATTGTACCGCCGCAGGAACAAAGACTTCGCAAAGGGGAAAGACGTTTTCGGGGTCAACTGCCGCAATGTCAGTGTGAATTTCTTGGGGCTCCAAACCGTGTGTCTCACGGTAAACACCGTCCAAAGGCGCATATTGAGTGATAAAGGTTGCCAACAAAAACTGTGCGCGTGTGTTGTAGTCCTCAACTCCAAACGAGGTAGAGGTGTCCTCGCAAACGGCCGCTATGGCGCTTTTTGTCAAATCGAGGTAGGTCATTTTCTACCTCGGAATCAAGCTTCGACAACATTCAGGTCGAGCAGTACCATCTCCTTGGGATAAACGACCTTTGCGCCGTAGAGGTGCAAGCCCTTAACGGCATCTGCAAAGCGGAGTTCGGGGCGATAAGCATCAATCTCGGAGAGTTGCTCTGCAAATGCAATCGCACGCTTGGTACGTGCCAGGCACTTGTGCTCGTAACCGGCGTCACCCTCAACCTTTTTGACGTTGTTGGAAACGAAGATCTTGCAACCGCCAATGGCACCAATGCAACCTGCCTCCATTACGTCGGTATTGTCGGTAGAAAGACTAACCTTTGCCTTCATAATCAAGCCGGCAATGTCGGGAGTTACCTCAATGACGATGTCCTCGGGGTTAGCCACGTTGTTGTTAAAGAGCTTGGTTCTGGCATCGATAATGAGGTTGATAATGTTATTTACATTAACATCCTCGCACTTGATAGAGGAACCTGCCTGACCGTAAAGACTGTATACGTAACGGTCTGCATCATTTGCAAGTGCGCTGGCGGCATTTTTCATAGCAGCTTCCATCAACTTGGGAGAGGATTGTGCGCGGTCAATGTCGTCAATTTGGAAGTTAAAGTACTTCGCTTGATTGATCGTCAGATCGCGTGCAGTATCCGAGAGGGTGGCAGGGGAGTTCATATTGGAGTTCTTGGTGTACTCAGAAACAATAACCTCGCCAACACCGCAAATGCGAACAACATTGCCTTTTTCGTGAATTTCACCTTCAAATTCGCGGTTACAGTTTGCAACACCGATGTACTTTTTGTCAAGTTCTTGATAGAGGTTTTCGCTCCAAACGGTGGGAATAAAATTTGTAATAGCCATACTATTTTTCCTTTCTTATTTCATCAATTTTTTTAGTGCCATTTTTGCATCGAGCGCATAATTTTAGAAAGATTTGCGCGTACTTCCTGCGAGGTCATGGCACGTACCTCGGCAGGGGAAAATTCAACGCTTTCTGCGTTGCCGGCAGCACCGGCAGAACGCGCGCGGTTATTGGCGTTGCTGTCGGTTGCTGATTTGAGAGAAAGTGCTTTGCGATGCTCCGCAAGAGCAAATGCTGCGGCAAGTGAGTTGCCATCCCTTACATTTTGCCACACCTCTTGAGAAAGAGATGAAATGGGCGTATTGGGGTAGAAAGTAGTGAACTCAAGATATTGTTGCTCGATATGCTCCATTTGGGCAAGTTTTGCGTAGCTGTCCTCCAAATCTCGGCGCAACTGTATCAGTTCACTTCGCAGCTCGTCCAATTCGCTTTTTTGAGGCGTGGGATCAGAATCTTCGCAATCAGGATCAGAATCTGTATCGGGATCTGTAGGAACGCCAAGAGCACTTTCCACTGATTCTCCGAGAGGTGTTTCTTCTTCGGGGGTGGAGGAGTTTGCAGGCGTCGCAGGCGCCGTCTCCACAAAATCGTTTGGCGTACTTGCATCATCCGTTTGATTTTCGAGAATAGTAGTTTCATCATTCATCACCCAAAACTCCTTTCTCTTTGATTTTTGCAAGTAGTGCCTCGCGGTTGACGAGTGTACCTTCAGGGAGCAGTTCCACATATTCAACAACGCTCAAATGTCCGCTATCCAACAGTTTGTTGAGCGTGGAAACGGTTGAAGCGGGGGAATAACGGTCAACGCTACCTGCGTGAGCGGTTGCACTGATGAGTGCGTTTTTCAGGAGCGCATAGTCAAATGTTTGCGCAGTCACGTCGCCGTTCTTTTCCAAAACGGAGAGCATACGGTCAGAGGGGCAATAGGTGCAAAGCATATCCGCCCAAATGGCGGCAAGCTCGCCAATGCAACGGCAAAAGTGAACGCGTACGTGTTCGAGGGAGACCGATGCGGCAGATTGCAGAGTCAAAATTGCACTGGTGTTGTGCGCACGTTCGTCACCCAAAGCCGAGTCGGTAGCACCCATCATACCCTTGGTATTGTCGATGACGTTGGAGATCAGGTCGAGATACCCATCCTGCATTTGACCAACGCCAACAACCGATACGGCATCCGCCATATTGCCGCCACCAACGGCACCAATGGCTTCACCAACCTCGTTGGACCATTCGGGGATACGTGTTTTATCATAAATGACCTTCGAGAACGCGGTGTTTTGCATGTGCTTGAGTGCCATTGCATAAGCGGTGTTAATACACTTTTGGTTGGCGACCATATCGCTTACCGATGCCGTACCATGAAAACAGTTTTTGGCATTGTGCCAATGAAAATAAGCCACGGGATAGAGGCGAAGTCCTGTTTTGGCACGACGGATGAGGCAATTTTTTGTCGTTTTTTCAAAAACGACCTCACCGTTCTCGCGGAAAAAGCGAATGAGAAAAGTGGCTTTTTCTTCACCGCTCAGCTCGTTTTTTCCAAGGTCTGCGGTGTAGGTACCTATGTTTTCGTCATCGCTGACGATGCGGGCAACGTCTTTTTCACTTGCTCCTGCCATAAGAGCTTCGCGACGCAGACTTTCCACCGTTGCACGGCCTGCCAACATTACGTACTTTTGGCTTTGAATATCAGAAGAATTGACGTCGGCCACAAACAGGTTGGTAGAGTCGATAATGTCTGTGCGAATGTCTCCGTCAAACGCGTGACCGTTGCGGTGGTCGGGATCCCACCAGCAATAGAACACACCGTCTCCTGAAATCGCGGCATCAAGGAGTGCCTGGTAGGAGAGCGCTTCCATGTGTCCGTGTTTCCATCGCCAAGCCGCATTGCGGTTGAGCACACCGATGCCGTGCGACACCGCACGTTTTGCATCTTCGGAGAGCATAAAGGGGAGCGCATCGTCGGAGTAGGAGATAGAAACGTCTCCGCCGATTACGGATGCGACCTGGTGGTCGGTAATCCGTCGAATAAAGTTGAAAACGGGGCGTGGGAGGTCGGCATTTACGCCATACCAATGGTCGCCGCGGTAAAAGCGCTCATTGCGTCTCACCGTTTCATAAAGACCAATGCGTTGTTTGTACGCTTTGCCGGCCTCATAAGCACGCCACGCAAGTTCGTGTGCTTGAGAAATAACGATTCCTCCTTTCTAAAAATATTTTAGGGCAAAGAGTAAATGTCGAGTCGGTAGAACTCGGCGGGGTTGGGAGCGTTTGTGGAGAGCGTAAAACGCAAAAAGCGATAGCGATGCGTGCACATGCGCATTTCCTGCAATTGTGCATTGGCATTGGAAAGGGGAGCAGTCATATCAAAGAGCTTGCCTGTGCGCTCGGTTTCCAATAAAATCGAACATCCACCGCCCAACGAAGAATAAAGGTAGGCGCGAATCGATCGACGGGGAACGTCGGGCGTTCCAAAATCGAGGTAGCCACTACGATAAAATGCCGATATCGGCATTCCTTCATCGGTGTTGTAAGAGCGACCAAAGCGGAAGACCCCGTTGTTTTGCGCAAAGCCGATTTCACCGCGAATTTTGAAAAAGAAGGTTGCGGGAATGTTATCAAATCGATACCATTGGTCGGTTTCTGTATTCCAAACCAAGACCTCGCCACCGCTGTCCTCGGGGTCTCGCATCCAAATCTCACCGTCTGCAATGTTCCAAAACAATTGCGCACGCCCCGAAAAATCAGATGTAATCCTACCTTCTATTCCTACCGAAAGTCGGTCAAAGGAGAGCTGCTCGGGGCGAGCGACAGACGCACTGATGCGATAAACGTCATTGCCCATAACGGCAATCACGTTATTTTTGTAGGGAATTGCACCAAAGGGGGATGCACAACCGATCTCGTTTGCCGCCAGCGTTGCCTCAATCTCTCCTTTTTCAAAGGAGAGGTTCCAAATGCGATTTGCGGTAAACGCCAGAACGGTGTCATAAAAAGGACACATCGCAGTTACGGGATGCGCACTGTCACCCAAAAAGAGAATGTCATCGGCGCAGAAATAGAGTGACGATGCACGGGGATACATTGCGTGACAAGATGAGAGCATATAGTCAGCAACGTTTTTCGAGCAGAACACACGCGCGTCCTCTCCCCAAAGAAACAGTCTGTTTTCTCCGTCCTTGGAATAGATAAAGGAAAGTTGAGCCGCCAAAATCTTTTGCCTAAGTTCCTCATTGTGGTTGACAACAAATCCAATTTCCAACATTGTGGGTGGAGTGGAGGTGTTGATCGTGATTTGATTAGAACCCGAAACAAATGTGTAATCGGTAATCGTTTTTCCGTCTGCCCACACTACGTCTACGGCATCGGCATAATAGGGGAGACGAAAAACAGAAGTGCCGGTGGAGTTGAAATAGTGCACGCGCAGGCGCGGGGAGAGTAGATTGAGGTCCTCGTGGATGTCACCGTAAGAGGTTGGGCTCCATTGGTAGCCGTAAAGCGGAACGTACGCCTCTACTACGCGGAATTGGTTTTCGGTGGAGGAGTAGTGATAGATGTTTGTTCCGTCAAGCAGATACAAGTCATCCAAATAGACGCAAAAGTGTACGCGACCCGAGCCGTTTGTAACGCTCCCAACAACGGTTTGAGTCATTGCATCTCCCTCCAAGCGATAGATCTGATTGCCTGCCACAGCAAACAAGAGGGAGTTGCCACCAAGCGTTCCCTCCCAAACGCCGCGGACTTTCAGACCGGTTGGGAAGTGCTTTTTGAGCCCATAACCCATTCTCGTTTTGAGAATACCGCCGGGAAGAATACGAAAATTGCACATATCCTCGGCCCCCTCGGGGGAGAGCGGCGTGTGCTTTCCCATGCCGCCAAATTTGCAAGAAAGCACCTTCAAGGCAGATCGCCTTGATTTGAGTCTTGCCATAAAGAAAACTCCTTTCATTTTGAACTATCACAAAGAAAAACCGATCTTTCGCCCGCTCTTAAAAGAGCGAGCGCTCTTTTTTAGCAAAACGAAAGGTGTTGTTGGCGGCGGGTTGTTGATCGGGAATGTTTGCGCGGCTCATAACGGCGTATCGCAGGGCCTCCGGCGCGTGCGTTACGGCGTGGGGCTCATCCGAGGCATCTTCGGGGCGCATCGCATCGCAAAGCAGAGCCGGCATCGAGCGGATCAGCTCGGTACAAACCGACGATATCCGAAGTACCGGCGCTCCGTCCGCAGGGCTTAAGTATTCGCGCAGAACTCTCCATCCCGGAATGCGGCGGTTGTCGGCGGCGCACATCGGTGGCATGTCACTAACCGATTGCATTACCTCAAATCCGCTTTTTCCGCTATCCTGACGTCTGTTCCAAAGGTCGGGAGAAGCTACAGCATATCGCACCTGTCGCCCTTGACACAAACGAGCCACCTGCCGAGCCGCCTCACTCAAGGTCAGATTGGGCTTGCAAAACTCCTTTACGGCAAACAAATTTCCCTTGGCATCGTATCCCATCAAAAGGGCGGCAAGCATATCAAATCCGTAGTCAAACGCCACGAAATAATGAAGCTCATCCGGTACTTTGTCGGGAGAGCAAATATGCACGTCGGGGTCGAACTCCGAAAAGAACTGTCCCTCAAACACATCCCAACTTCCGTGCAGCCACGCATCGCGCAATTTCTGCGGCAAGCTTTCCAACTGCCGAACATAATCGGGGTCGGCTCGCAGCAGAACAGGATTGTCATACACCTTTGCCGAAACGAAAAGATAGTCGTCGGGGTCCTCATCCCCTCGAAAATTTCTCTCAACAAAAAGTCGCTTTACCCAAGCGTGACCAATGCCACCGGGATTGCAGGTCAGGTACATTCTGCGGGGTACGTCACCGGTGCCACGAAGGCAGGCCTTAAAGATAGAAAACTGATATTCGCTCAGCTGCGTAGCCTCGTCGATGGCAATGATGTCATACTCCTGACCTTGATATCTCAGCGTATCCGTCGCGCTTTGGCAGTAGCCGAGAGCGATGGTACTAAGTCGGAGGCCAAGCGGTC
>JAZSFM010000096.1:0-20394 GCA_045532215.1 Eubacteriales bacterium
CAATTTGAGTGGTACCGCGGGTGTTATTGCACTCGTCTCAAGGTTATTTTCACTTTGGGACGAGTGCATTTTTTGTTCCAAGGTAAGAAACGGAGAGCGAAAGAATGAAACAAATGAGCGGATTGGATTTCAAAATCCGAGAAATGGCCGAGCGTATTCGCGACTTGCGTGAAATTACACGCTATACTCCCGAAGAGATGGCAGCCAAGACCGACGTAACCGTAGAAGAATATTTGGCGTGCGAGAACGGACAAAGCGACCTCAATTTTGCGTTTATTTACCGTTGTGCCTTGGCATTTGGTGTAAACGTTACCGATATCATCGACGGTGTCAGCCCCAAGCTCAAATCCTACACGGTTACACGCAACGGTGCAGGACAGCGTATTGAGCAGGCACACGGAATGACGTACTTCAACTTGGCTTACGCGTTCCAAAACCGTATTGCAGAGCCACTTTACGTTCGCAGCGAATACAACGAAGAAGCACTACACAAGGATATTGAATTGACCACTCACGCAGGTCAAGAGATTGATATCGTCATTTCGGGTAGTTTGATGGTACAAGTTGGCTCGCACAAAGAGGTTTTGCGCGCCGGTGACAGCATCTACTATGACAGTAGCGCACCTCACGGCATGATCGCCGTTGAAGGTCAAGATTGCGAATTCTATGCAATCGTTCTCAATCCCACGGGCGAACCCATTCCCGAACTGACTCCCGCAAAACTTGTCAAGGGCGTGGCTGCACCTCAAAAGGATACCAAAGAGCGCATCTATCAAAAGTTCATCGATGTTGTTGAGGACGAAAACGGTACTCCCACATCCATTCAATTCAAAAATATCGAAAACTTCAACTTTGCATTCGACTTGGTTGATGCACTTGCTGATAAAGAGCCGCAAAAGCTGGCAATGCTTCACATTGCGCAGGACAAGACCGAACGCAGATTTACTTTTAAGGATATCAAAAAGGCATCGGCACAGTGTGCAAATTATTTCAAGTCGCTCGGCATCAAAAAAAGCGACCGCGTTATGCTTGTTCTCAAGCGTCATTATCAGTTTTGGTTTGCAATGTTAGGACTGAACAAGCTCGGTGCTATTGCCATTCCTGCCCCCAATCAGTTGCAGGAGCACGACTTTGAATACCGTTTCAAAGCCGCAGGCATCAATACCGTTCTCTGTACTGCCGACGGCAATACCGCAAATCAAATCGAGCTTGCAGCCAAAACCTGCCCTGAACTCAAAAATTTCTTGATTGTAGGTGGAGAGAGAGAGGGCTGGAGAAGCTTTGATGAGGAATATCAACTTTACAGCTCGCACTACAAAAGAGGAGAAGATGCTCCCGGTGGCGATGACTTGATGCTGATGTTCTTTACATCGGGAACCACAGGATACCCCAAAATTGCGGCGCACAATTACAAATACGCGCTCGGACACTTCCACACCGCAAAATATTGGCACACCGCCGATCCCAACGGATTGCACTTTACCATCTCGGATACGGGTTGGGCAAAGGCAATGTGGGGTAAGCTCTACGGTCAATGGTTGTGTGGGGCCGCAACCTTTGTTTACGATATCGACCGCTTTGATGCATCGGAAATTCTTCCGATGTTTGCAAAATATAATATCACAACCTTCTGTGCACCTCCCACGATGTTGCGCATGATGATCAAACAAGACATTTCCAAGTATGATCTTTCTTCGGTTAAGCATATGACCACTGCAGGTGAGGCACTTAACCCTGAGGTTTATCGCCAATTTGAAAAGGCAACAGGGTTGCAAATTCTTGAGGGCTTTGGACAGACCGAGAGTACAATGATCATTGGTAATCTTATTGGTGCTCCGCACAAGATCGGTTCTATGGGTAAGCCCGCACCGATTTACGATGTTTCTCTCGTTGATGCCGATGGCAATCCTGTCTCTGTTGGTGAGAGCGGTGAGATCGTTGTCAACGTCAAGAATGGCGCACCTTGCGGTCTCTTTACCGGTTATTATCGTGATGAAGAAAAGACCGCTGAGGTATGGCACGACGGTTACTATCACACAGGGGACGTTGCCTGGTGTGATGAGGACGGCTTCTACTGGTACGTTGGTCGTGCCGATGACGTTATCAAATCTTCGGGATACCGCATTGGTCCTTTCGAAATTGAGAGTGTTATTATGGAGCTGCCTTATGTTCTCGAATGTGGTGTTTCTGCCGCTCCCGACGAAGTTAGAGGGCAAATCGTTAAGGCATCTATTGTTCTTACAAAGGGAACGGAACCCACCGAAGAACTCAAAAAAGAAATTCAGAACTATGTTAAGGAGCACACCGCTCCCTATAAATACCCCCGTCTTGTGGTCTTCCGTGACGAATTGCCCAAAACCACGAGCGGAAAGATTCAGAGGAACAAATTATGATGAACAAACGCGTTTTGTTGCTGTGCGGACATTACGGCAGCGGCAAAACCAACATTGCCGTCAATTTGGCACAACATATCAAAAGGGAATACCCAGCCGTGACTCTTGCCGACCTTGACATTGTAAATCCCTATTTTCGTTCCAAGGACAGTGCAGCCGAGTTGGATGAGGCGGGTATTCGACTCATTTGCTCCAATTATGCAAACAGTAACGTCGATATTCCTGCACTTCCGCCCGACCTCTACGCCCTGACCGATGATCGCCGTATGCGCGCTATCATCGATGTTGGCGGTGATGATCGCGGTGCATTGGTGCTTGGTCGACTTGCACCGTCTATCTTGGAAGAAAATGACTATGAGATGCTGATGGTTATCAATTGCTACCGTCCCTTAACGCGTGATTCCGCATCTACTGTTGAAGTCATGCGAGAGATTGAGTGTGCAGGCGGTATTCGCTTTACGGCACTGGTGAACAACTCTAATTTGGGAGTTGAAACCACGGCAGAAGATGTTCTTGCGTCGATGCGTTATGCCGATGAAGTGGCGGCTATGTCGGACTTGCCCGTTGTAATGACTACAGCAGACGAAAAATTGCAGAATGAGTTACAAGATAAGATTCCGAATCTTTTTCCCCTCAAACTGCAAAAGAAGATACAATAATTATCCATTACCCTAAAAAAGGAGTACATAAAGATGGCAAAATTAACATTTTTGACCGATAAATGCAAGGGCTGCGGTCTGTGTGTAGACGCTTGCCCCAAAAAGGTGCTTCGTTTGGCACCCGATAAGATTAACAAAAAAGGACACCATCCCGTAGAGGCAGAAAATCCCGATGCTTGCATTGGTTGTGCTTTCTGCGCAACGATGTGTCCCGATTGCATTATTACTGTTGAGAGGTGATTAAAATGGCAGATAAAGTATTGATGAAAGGCAACGCAGCCATTGCTGGAGCCGCTATTCATGCCGGTTGCAGACATTATTTTGGCTATCCCATCACTCCTCAAACCGAGATTGCGGCTTATATGGCAAAAAAGATGCCCAAGATCGGTGGCACTTTTCTGCAAGCAGAGAGTGAAATCGCGGCTATTAATATGGTTTATGGCGTAGCATCCACGGGATACCGCGTTATGACCTCTTCTTCCAGCCCCGGAATCGCGCTCAAAAGCGAGGGCCTTTCTTACCTTGCAGGTTCCGATCTTCCGTCTCTTGTTGTCAATGTACAGCGCGGTGGCCCCGGTCTTGGCGGTATTCAACCCAGCCAATCGGACTATTTCCAAGCCACCAAAGCAGGCGGTCACGGTGACTTCCGTATGATCGTTCTCGCGCCTGCATCCGTGCAGGAAATGGCAGAGCTCACCGTTAAGGGGTTTGAACTTGCGGATACATATCGCATGACCGCTATGATTTTGGCAGACGGTACGATGGGGCAGATGATGGAGCCCGTGGCTCTTGATGATCTCGTTGTCAATCCCGCTCCCGAAAAGCCGTGGGCTACAACCGGCACAAAGATGCAACGTTCCCATAACATTGTCAATTCGCTTTCGCTTATTCCCGAGGAACTTGAACAGCTGAACTTTGCTCGCTACGAGCGTTACCGCTACATCGAGGAAAACGAGGTAATGTACGAGGAATATATGATGGACGATGCAGAAATCTGTATTGCTGCTTTCGGTATTGCCGCTCGCGTTTCCAAAAACGCGATCAATGAGGCGAGAAAACAGGGCATTAAGGTTGGTATGATTCGTCCCATTACCCTGTGGCCATTCCCGAAGGAAGTGTTCCGCCGTGCCGCAGATAAGGTGAATAGCTTTATTTCTGTCGAACTTTCGATGGGACAAATGATCGAAGATGTACGCCTTGCCACCGAATGCAAAAAGCCCGTAACACTTTGCAACCGTGCAGGCGGTATGATCCCGTCTCCCGATCAAGTACTGGAAGCCATCAAGAATGCCGCGAAAGGAGGAGAAAACTAATGGTTGTATTTAAGAAACCCCACGCGCTAACCGACGCACCTTTTCATTATTGCCCCGGTTGTACCCACGGTATCATTCACCGCTTGGTAGCTGAGGTTATTGATGAACTTGGTATTGAGGGCAGAACCATCGGTATTGCCCCCGTTGGATGCTCGGTTATGGCTTATAACTATTTTAACTGTGATATGATTGAAGCCGCACACGGTCGCGCACCTGCTGTTGCAACCGGCGTTAAGCGCGCCAACCCCGAAGAGCACATCGTATTTACTTACCAAGGTGACGGTGACCTTGCGTCCATCGGTATGGCAGAAACCGTTCACGCTGCTGCAAGAAACGAGAATATCACAATTATCTTCATTAATAACGCAATTTACGGTATGACCGGTGGTCAAATGGCCCCCACGTCGCTGCCCGGACAGGTAACACAAACCTCTCCTTACGGCCGTGACACCAACCATTGTGGCTTCCCGATTCGTGTATGCGAAATGCTTTCCGAGCTCGAAGGTCCCGAGTATCTTGCTCGCGTAACCGTAAACAACGTAAAAAACGTAAACAACGCCAAAAAGGCAATCAAAAAGGCATTCCAAAACCAAATCGATGGCAAGGGATTCTCTTTGGTAGAAGTACTCTCCACCTGTCCTACAAACTGGGGTATGACACCGCAAAAGGCGCTCCAATGGATTGACGAAAAAATGATTCCGTATTATCCTCTCGGTGTTTACAAGGATAGAAGTGCTGCAAAGGAGGAATCGGGAAAATGAGTACAAAACAAATGCTGTTTTCCGGCTTTGGCGGACAGGGAATTCTGTTCTCCGGTAAATTTATTGCTTACAAGGGCTTGATGGAGGATAAACAGGTCAGTTGGCTTCCTTCCTACGGTCCCGAAATGCGCGGCGGCACTGCGAGTTGCAGTGTTATCGTCAGTGACGAACCCGTTGGTTCTCCTATCGTTTCCAACCCCGATATTCTGATCGCAATGAATTTGCCGTCTCTCGATAAATTTGAGTCCACGGTAGTTCCCGGCGGTATGATCTTTGCAGATTCTACTCTCATCGAACGCAAGGTCACTCGTGACGATGTGAAAGTTTTCTATATCCCAGCAACGCAGCTTGCAAGTGACAATGGAACTCCCACATTGGCAAATATGATTATCGTTGGTAAGGTTCTTAAAGAAATTGGCGATTACGACGAAGAAAAGATCACAGCCGCACTCAAAAAGGTTATTTCCGCAAAGCGTGCCGATATGTTGGAGATCAATCTCGGTGCTATGCGTCTCGGTGCCGAAAACTGATAGCAAATTGCAGAAAGGGCAGTACTATGTTGAATATTTCCATTACAAAATGTGATTCTCCCAAAGTAAAACCGGATGCTTCCACTTTGGGATTTGGTAAGATCTTTACCGACCATATGTTTATAGCCGATTATTCTCGCGAGTTGGGCTGGTACAATGCACGCATCGTTCCGTTTGCAAACATTTCTCTCCATCCCGCATCCACCGTTTTGCACTACGGTTCTGAGATATTCGAAGGTCTGAAAGCATATCGCCGTGCCGACGGCAAGGTTCAGCTTTTTCGTCCTTTGGAGAACATTCGCCGTATGAACAACTCTGCAGAGCGTCTCTGCCTGCCTCAAATGGCCGAAGAAGATATGCTCCAAGCGCTTCTGACATTCGTTGAACTCGAACAGGATTGGACACCTTCCGCGCCCGGTACATCTCTCTATCTGCGTCCGTTCCTGTTTGGTAACGATGAAACCTTGGGGGTTCATGCTGTACACAATGCAACCTTTGTTATCATTGCATCTCCCGTAGGTAGCTACTATGCAGAGGGCATCAACCCCGTTCGTATCATGATTGAGGACGAGGACGTACGTGCCGTTAGAGGCGGTACCGGTTATGCAAAATGCGGCGGTAACTATGCCGCAAGTAACCGCGCAGGCGAAAGAGCCGCACAAAAGGGATATTCCCAAGTTTTGTGGCTTGACGGTGTTGGGCGTAAGTATATTGAAGAAGTCGGTGCTATGAACGTTATGTTCAAAATCAAAGGTGAAATCGTTACTCCCGCACTGACCGGCTCCATTTTGCCCGGTATCACGCGCAAATCCTGCATTGAAGTTCTCAAAAACGAGGGCTACAAGGTTAGCGAGCGTCTGCTCTCTATCGATGAGCTTTCCGAGGCACTCGAAAAGGGAACACTTGAGGAAGCTTGGGGTTGCGGCACTGCCGCAGTTGTATCTCCCATTGGCGAACTTTGCTATAAGGGTGTCAAATATCCCGTTAATGAGGGCAAGATTGGCACAGTAACCCAACATCTGTACGATACTCTGACCGGTATTCAATGGGGCAAGATTGAGGACAGCTACGGTTGGACTTATCCCGTTGAAAAATAATTAGAAAAGTTTTTGAAAACTATTGACAAACGCTTTTGTAATATGATATAATAAGGCATATTTTTGAAATGCGTTGAAGGAATTATTTCTTCTTTTGCATCGGTTTCAGAGAGACGGCGGTGGGTGTGAGCCGTTACCGAAAAAGAAGAAAGTCTCGTTCCGGAGCAGGGCCGCAGAACCTTTTAGTAAGCGGTCACGGCATGCACCGTTATCAGAGCATAGGGCTTGATAGGGCCCGTGAGGTGACCGATCTGTTCGGTAACCGGGGTGGTACCGCGAATGAGAACATTCGTCCCCGAGGTGGATTATGCACATCCGCTTCGGGGACTTTTTTATCGAGGCGGAAAGACTTGAGAGGAGACACAGGAAAATGAAAAGAATCAGAATTGCAGATGCAACGCTTTGCCGTGCAGACAACGCTTTTAGCTTTAAGGGAAAGATTGATATTGCACGTCAGCTTGAAAAGTTGGACACGGATGTAATTGAGTTGCCCGAAATTCAAAACGTGCGCATCGATACACTCCTGATCAAAACCATTTCTACGTTTGTAAAAAAGAGCACGATTTCGGTGGCTGCAGGAATGAGCATTGAGAGTGTTGAGAATGCCGCAGCGGCACTTTCTACCGCTGTGCATCCGCATATTCGCATCGAATTGCCGACGTCTCCCGTTAGCATGGAGTATGTTTGCCATAAAAAGCCCGATAAGATGCTTGCGTGGGTAGAGAAGATCGTTTCTCTTGCGGCTAAAAAGTGTAACTCGGTTGAATTCTGCGCGCTTGACGCTTCTCGCGCAGAGCCCGCATTTCTGAATTCTGTTATCAATACGTCCGTTGTTGCAGGCGCTTGTGAGGTCACTCTTTGCGATGATGCAGGAGAGATGCTTCCCGATGATTTTGCCGAGTTTGTAAAGAATATTACAAAGAATGTTTCTGTTCCCGTAAATGTTCGTTGCTCTAATCAAAACAGTATGGCTTGTGCCAATGCTATTATGGCAGTGCGTGCAGGTGCTTCCGGTGTGAAAACTGCCGTAGGTGAGATAGGTGTTTCTCTTGAAAACTTTTCCGCAATGGTCAAGAATTGCGGAAATCGTTACGGATTTTATTCCGATATTCGCTACACCGAACTTAACCGCACAGTTAAGCAGATTGGTTGGGTGTTGGATAACGCAAAGAACGCAAAGGGAAGTGTTACCTCACTTGTGATTGATGACGAGCCCATTCACTTGGATGCAAACGACGATAAAGATACTGTTTCCACATCTGTCGTTAAGCTTGGTTACGACCTTTCCGAAGAAGATAAATCACTTGTTTACCAAGAATTTTTGCGTGTGGCTGCAAAAAAGAAAGTGGGCGCAAAGGAACTCGAAGCCATTGTTGCAAGCGTGGCTTTGCAGGTTCCTCCCACTTATGAACTCATCAATTACGTTGTTAACAGCGGCAACATCATCTCCACCAGTGCGCAAATCACACTTCGAAAAGATGGAAAAGACCTGACCGGTATCAGCATTGGTGACGGTCCCATCGACGCCGCTTTTTCTGCCATTGAGCAGATCATTGGATATCGCTATGAGCTGGATGATTTCCAAATTCAAGCCGTTACCGAGGGTACTGAAGCGATGGGTTCCGCGCTCGTTAAACTCCGTTCCGATGGAAAACTCTATTCGGGAAACGGTATTTCCACCGACATCATTGGCGCGGGTATTCGTGCCTATATCAACGCTGTCAATAAGATTGTTTACGAGGAGGTTGCTCAATGAAATTCTCCTTTTCAACAAAGGGTTGGCACGGCCACACCTTTGAAGAATTTTGCGACATTGCCTCTGCAATGAATTTTAGTGGTATTGAGCTGCACAACATCAACAACCGTCTCTTTGCCGATAAGGATGGCGCATTTTACAACTACGCCGCTGCATCTACCATTCGTCGTTTGTACGAGAAAAAACTGAGCATTCCTTGCATCGATGCCATCTGCAATCCATCTGACGCCACCGAAAAGGATGCTTGCATTGCCGAAATTCGCAAGTGTATGGAGATCGCCTCCAACTTGCACATCCCCAACATTCGTCTGCGCGCGAATGCCGCAGAAGATGAAGATGCCGCAGTTGCCAACACGGCTGCTGTCATTTCTGCATTGCTGCCCGAGGCAGAGAGCCGCGGTGTAACGCTTTTGATGGAGACGGCAGGGCTTTTCGCCAAAACCGAAAAGTTGCGCGCGCTTCTTGATAGCTTTGCAAGCGACTATTTTGCATCCCTTTGGAATTTTTCTGCCGCCTATCTCGGTGGTGGTGAATCCTGCGAGCAGATTATCAAAAATCTTGGTGCGTACGTTCGACACGTGCACATCAACGATGCAAAATGGGTAGGGGATAGCGTTGAATATTGCCTGCTCGGTGAGGGGGAGCTTCCCATCAAAGATATGATGCTTGCTCTGCGTTCTGTCAACTATGACGGTTTTCTTTCTCTTGTTTGGGATCCCGCTTGGTGCGAGGAATTGGACGATATGGAGATTATCTTCTCGCAATTTGTTGGCTTTATGAGCCAATTTGGTGATCCTTCTCGCAACGAAAAGACGCTTTATTACAACCGCGCACATACGGGTAAGTTTGTGTGGAAGAAGGATCTTCTCATCGACGCGACTTTCTCGCAAGTGCTTGACCGTATGGTAGAGGAATTTCCCGATCAATACGCTTTCAAATATACAACACTTGATTACACCCGTACGTATAGCGAATTCCGTGATGATGTTGACGAATTTGCACGTTCTCTCATCGCGCTTGGGGTCAAAGCCGGTTCTCATGTTGCTGTTTGGGCATCGAACGTACCGCAGTGGTACATTGCCTTTTGGGCAACCGTTAAACTCGGTGCGGTGCTTGTAACCGTTAATACCGCCTACAAAATTCACGAGGCGGAATATCTGCTCAAGCAGTCGGATACGCACACGCTGATTTTGACTGAGGGCTCAAAGGATACTCACTACGGAAAAATCATTGCAGAACTTTGTCCCGAACTTGCAACCTTAAAGCCCGGCGCGGCTCTGCATAGCAAGCGTTTGCCCTTCCTGCGTAACGTCATCACTGTTGGCTTCCGTCAAAAGGGATGTATGGATTGGAACGAAGCCGTCGAACGTGCCGCACAGGTACCCGTGAGCGAGGTTTACCGTATGGCGGCCGCGGTTAACAAGGATGATGTCTGCAATATGCAATACACATCGGGCACAACAGGATTTCCGAAGGGTGTAATGCTCACACACTACAACGTAGTCAACAACGGCAAGTACATTGGCGACCACATGGATCTCTCCACGGCTGACCGAATGATGATTCAAGTGCCTATGTTCCACTGCTTTGGCATGGTACTTTCTATGACTGCATCTATGACGCATGGCGCTACGATGTTGCCGCTGCCGTATTTCTCGCCCAAGCCGGCGTTGGCTTGTGTACACAACGAGCACATCACGGCATTTAACGGCGTGCCCACAATGTTTATTGCAATGATGGAACATCCCGACTTTGAAAAGACCGATTTTTCCTATATGCGCATCGGTATTATGGCGGGCTCGAACTGTCCTGCAGACCTGATGAAAAAGGCGGCGGACGTGATGAATATGAAAGAGATCGTCTCGGTTTACGGTCAAACAGAGGCCGCTCCCGGATGTACGATGAGTTCTTACTATGATTCATTGGAAGTCCGTACCGAAACGGTTGGCAGCGCCTTTGCAAATGTGGAATGTAAAATCATTGACCCCGAAACGGGTGAGGATTGTCCCGATGGCGTCAACGGTGAGTTTGTAGCACGTGGATACAACATTATGAAGGGCTATTACAAAATGCCACAGGCAACCTCTTCCGCTATCGATGCCGAGGGGTGGCTCCACACAGGCGACCTTGCTTGCCGTGATGAAAATGGCAACTATCGCATTACGGGACGCCTCAAGGATATGATCATTCGTGGCGGCGAGAATATTTATCCCAAGGAAATCGAAGAATTTATCTACACCTGTCCCAAGGTCAGCGACGTACAAGTTATTGGCGTGCCCGATGAAAAGTACGGCGAGGAAATTATGGCTTGCGTTATCCTCAAAGAGGGCGAAAGTATGACCGAACAAGAAATGAAAGACTTCATTTCCGCAAGTATGGCGCGTCACAAGGTACCCAGATACGTTGATTTTGTCGACAAATTCCCAATGAATGCCGCAGGCAAGATTCTCAAATACAAAATGCGCGAGAATGCCGTTGAAAAACTGGGACTGCAAAAAGGATGATACAAAATGATAGAGAACAAATATAAGGTCATTGACGCGCATTGTCATATCTATCCCGAAAAAATCGTCGATAAGGCGGTGGCGGGAACCGATGCATTTTATTCCACAAAAGCCGCTTGCCGCGGCACTGCCGGGGAACTTTTAGAGATTGGTGAGCGCGTGGGCATTGACCGCTTTGTAGTACATTCGGTTGCCACAACACCGCATCAGGTAGAGCGCATCAACACCTTTATTGCCGCCGAAGTGGCAAAAGCTCCCGAGCGCCTGACCGGTCTTGGCGCGGCACACCCCGATTGTGGGGATCAAGATGCCGTCATTGAGCAAATCAAGGCATTGGGACTACATGGCATCAAAATTCACCCCGATATTCAGGGCTTTTCCATTGACGATGCGCGCATGATGCGTGTTTACGAACTCTGCGAGCAAGAGGGCTTGGCGGTACTGATGCACACGGGCGATTATCGCTATGATTACTCCAACCCCAACCGCCTTTTGCCGGTGCTTAAGGCATTTCCAAAACTCACGGTCATTGGCGCACACTTTGGCGGATGGTCAATTTGGGATGATGCCTCTCGCGTACTTTGCGAGTATCAAAACCTCTATGTGGATTGCTCGTCGACATTTCCGTTTGCAGGGAATGATCTCGCCTTGGGCGAACGTCTTATTCGTCGCTACGGTGTAGACCGCGTCATGTTCGCAAGCGATTTTCCCATGTGGTCTCCCGAGGAAGAACTCAAAACCTTCTTCAAATTAAACCTCACCGATGAGGAACGCACAAAAATTCTTTCCCAAAACGCGGAACGGATTTATAAAATGTAATATACAAATTCGGGCGGCAGTTTTCTGCCGCCTTAAGTTTTTTGCAAGAGTTAAAAAAATCTCTTGTAATTTTCTCCCTCTTATGTTATAATAATAAAGTTAAAACGATTTAGGACAAAGAGGTTACACAATACAATGAGTAAGTTGCAACAAGAAATCAACCGCAGGCGTACGTTTGCCATCATTTCGCACCCCGACGCCGGTAAAACAACACTGACCGAAAAGTTTTTGCTTTACGGCGGTGCTATTCAAACGGCAGGTTCGGTCAAGGGTAAGGCATCCGACCGTCACGCGGTTTCCGACTGGATGGAAATGGAAAAGAAAAGAGGTATTTCTATCACCTCGTCGGTAATGCAATTTGAATACGACGGCTATTGCATCAACATTCTTGACACCCCCGGACACCAAGACTTCTCCGAGGATACCTACCGCACCTTGATGGCAGCGGACAGTGCCGTTATGGTAATTGATGCTGCAAAGGGTATTGAACCCCAAACGCGCAAGCTCTTTAAGGTTTGTGCTATGCGTCATATCCCGATCTTTACCTTTATCAACAAGCTCGACCACGAGGCACGCGATCCTTTTGACCTAATCGATGAGCTCGAAAAGGAATTCGGCATCGGTACGTACCCGATGAACTGGCCCATTGGTTGTGGCGTTGGTTTTAAGGGAGTTTACGACCGTGACGGCCGCAGAATCCTTGCATTTGGCGATTCTCACCGTGGACGTGACCGCTTGGCATCCATTCCTTGTGATATTACCGATACTGCACGCCTCGACGAACTCATTGGCTCGTATGCTCGTGAAGAACTCGTTGAGCAAGTGGAGCTTCTTGACGGTGCTTGCTTCGATTTCGACATTGATGCCGTTCATTGCGGCAAACTTAGCCCTGTGTTCTTTGGTTCGGCACTTAATAACTTTGGTGTTGAGTTCTTCCTCGAACACTTCCTCAAAATGACCACCGCGCCTCTTGCTCGCAAGGCAGGTGAAGTTATGGTGCAACCCTTTGAAGAAACTTTCTCGGCTTTTGTTTTTAAGATTCAAGCCAATATGAACAAAGCGCACCGTGACCGCATTGCGTTTATGCGTATCGTGTCCGGTAAATTTGAATCCGAAAAAGAATATTTCCACGTGCAGGGTGGCAAAGAACTTCGTCTTTCGCAACCGCAACAAATGATGGCGCAGGAACGCTCTATCATTGACGAGGCATACGCAGGAGATATTATCGGTGTCTTCGACCCGGGTATCTTTTCTATTGGTGACACTATTTGCGAAAAGGGACAAAAGATTCAATTCGAAGGTATTCCCACATTCGCTCCCGAATGTTTTGCAATGGTCGAACAGATTGATAGTATGAAGCGTAAGCAATTTGCAAAGGGAATGAACCAAATTGCGCAAGAGGGTGCTATTCAAATCTTTATTGAGCCAGGCGGAGGTCTGGAACGCGTATACGTCGGTGTTGTCGGTATGCTGCAATATGACGTTCTCGAATCGCGTATGAAAGCCGAATACGGTGTCACGTATCGCCAATATGCGCAATCCTATCAATATATTCGCCGTATCGCAAACGGCGTTGACCCTAAAAAACTGCGTCTGTTTGATGTAAAATGGGTGCAGGACTTCCGCGGCAATGACTTTTTACTCTTTAACAGTGAATGGCACATCGGTCACACACTTGATAACAACGAGGGACTCGAACTTGCAGAGTTCGGTTCTTAATGAAAAAAAGAAAGGGAAGAACACTATGAATAAGCGTATTTTAACAACGCTTTTGGCGATCCTGCTTCTGCTTTTCACGTTTGTTTCTTGTAATTCCTCACAATTTGATTCCGATTCTTCGCTGCAAGAAACAACAAGGGGAATAGAAACAACAGCTGCGATTGAAACAACGGAAACGACGAAGCCCGAGGAAACATCTAACCCCAACAAAACAACAGAACCCGCACAAACAACGCCTCCCATTGTAACAACCGAACCCGTCATAACAACAAAGCCCGCTGAAACAACAAATCCCGCTGAAACAACTCCTCCTGTTGAAACAACAACGCAAAAAGAAGAATTGACTGTGCCTCCCATTATTGATGGCTCCTATTTTGAAGCGCACTTTATTGATGTGGGACAAGCAGACTGCATGCTGATAATTTGCGATGGGCAGGCAATGCTGATTGATGCCGGCAACCCGGAAGATGATGATGTTATTATCGAATATCTAAAAGAACACAACGTAAAGCACTTGTCTTATGTTGTTGCAACACACCCCCATGCCGACCATTACGGTGCTTTTACAAGTGTTTTGCGCCACGTAACAGTTGATGCTGTCTTCTCCCCGTTTAAGGTAACCGACATTAGTAAGTTTAACAGTTTTATTAACTTTGTGTATTATTCCTTGAGAAATGAAGTACGCGTTCCCGAAGTAGGTCAGCAATTCTATCTCGGTTCCGCAAGAGTAACTGTTATAGGTCCGTTGCGTAAAGATTATGAGGATATAAATAATACCTCTATCGTTTTGCGTATTGAATACGGAAATCTTTCTTTCCTGTTTACCGGAGATATGGAAGGAGTAGCGGAATTAGAGCTTGTTAAGTCAGGTGTCAATCTCAAAGCGGATGTGATTAAGGTTGGGCATCACGGCAGCTATTCCTCCAGTTATTATCAATTTTTGCGTGCAGTTCAACCTACATACGGTGTGATTACGTGTGGCAGAGATAACGAGTACGGACATCCTCATGCTTCCGTCCTCTCGCGCTATCGCGATGCCGGTGTTCAGCTATATCGTACCGACCTGCAAGGGCACATTGTTTGCAGAAGCGATGACGGTGTAACACTAACATTTACAACGCAAATGAACCCCGATGCCAATACCAATCCCACATCGGCAATCAACGATACCTCCTATTTGCCTACATACCTCTATTACGAGGAAAAATTCAACTAAAACAACAATCCCCACAGTTTTTCTGTGGGGATTCCTTCATTTCAGCGCATCGCGGAGGGTAGTCAGTGCGGCTTTTTCGATGCGAGAGACATAAGAGCGCGAGATGCCAAGCGATTGTGCAATTTCCCGTTGCGTTTGCGCTTTGATACCGCCAAGACCATATCGCATCATAATAATTTGCCGCTCGCGCGGTGAAAGCAACTTTTCCACATACACGAGCATTTTTTCCGTGGTGATTTTGCGGTCAATTTCTTCCGCAATATCCTCGTCGCAACAAACGACATCGATGTAGGTTAAAGGATTACCGTCACGGTCGACATCGATTGTTTCATTAATTGAAATTTCGGATGCGAGCTTCTTTTGTGAGCGAAAATGCATCAATATCTCGTTCTGAATACACTTTGCAGCATAGGTTGCAAATTTTGCACCAAGATGAATGTTGAAAGAATCCACCGCTTTAATGAGTCCAATCGTACCGATAGAAACAAGATCTTCTTGCGATTTTGCTCCCGAATAGTATTTTCGGACGATGTGAGAGACGAGACGCAGATTATGCAAAATCAGCTTTTGCCGCGCCTCTTCATCGCCTCCCTCTGTTGCAAGAAAGCAAGCGCGTTCTTCCTCATCGGAGAGTGTGGGCGGGAATGCTTGGGGAGTATTGATGCCAAGAACAAGATGCAATATGCGAGTAATGTAAGAAAAAAGCATTGCGAACATAAATTCACCTCCGTTTGTGTTCTGCACTAATATATGCGGTGCGCGATTTTTTTTGCTTGTACACCGCTTTTCTTGTTGACACAAGCGTGCTTGTGTGGTATACTTAATGCAGAATTACGAAACGGAGACCTATGAATATGAAACAACTTTTTGGCAATGCAGTAGTAGGACAAAGCGGCGGCCCGACAGCAGCCATCAATGCAACGCTAGCAGGCGTGATTCGCGGTGTTCGCGAACATCTGGACGGCGGTGTTATCGGCACACTCTACGGTATGCACAACGGCGTTGAGGGACTTCTCAAAGAACACCTGATTGACCTTGGCGCCTATTTTAATAGCGAAGAAAAGCTTTCACTGCTTGAACATACTCCTGCAGCGGCTCTTGGTTCTTGTCGCAAAAAGTTGCCCCAAATGGGTGAGGACGATGCTTTTTATGAGAATTTAATATCGATTTTCAAAAAATACAATATTCGCTATTTCTTCTATATCGGCGGCAACGACTCGATGGATACCGTTGCAAAACTCTCGGAATACACCAAAGCGCATGACTATGAAATGGTGATTCTCGGTGTACCGAAGACCATCGATAACGATCTTGTGGGCACCGACCACACACCGGGATTTGGTTCTGCCGCAAAGTATATTGCGGTTACCACGCAAGAGATTATCCGCGATTGCGCTGTTTATCAAGTTCCTGCTGTTACCATTATTGAAATTATGGGACGCGATGCGGGGTGGCTGACAGCTTCTTCTGCTATCGGTCGTATTGTTAACGGAATTGAACCCGACCTCGTTTATTTGCCAGAGCGCGCCTTTGATATGCAAAATTTTTTTGCGGATGTTCGTGCAGCTCTTGCAAAGCATCCAAACGTAGTTGTTGCGGTTTCGGAAGGAATTCGCTTTGCTGATGGTCATTATGTAGGAGAGGGCACACAAACGGGTGTTAAGGATGCTTTCGGTCACGCATATCTTGCAGGCACGGGCAAAGCTCTTGAACTTGCCATCAAAGCCGAAATTGGTTGCAAGGTTCGCTCCATTGAACTCAATCTGCCACAACGCTGTGCTGCACATTTGGCATCGGCGCAAGATTTATACGAATCTGTCCAAACCGGAAAATTTGCAGTTGAAACTGCAGGACAGAGGATCACTTGCCAAATGATTACCGCGCGTCGCGTATCCACCGAACCCTATTTGATTACCTTTGAACCTCGCAATGTATGCGAGATCGCAAATAAGATTCGCTACGTTGACGATACATTCATCAATGCTGAGGGCAACCACGTGACCGATGAATGTTGCAGTTATTTGCTCCCACTTATTCAAGGTCAGGTGACTTGTAAATACGAGAGCGGTTTGCCTGTTCATATCGTTCTTTAATCAAATCGTTCTAAATATCCGTACCTTTTCGTACATTGTAACGATGTCAAAGAGGAGGTACGGACATGGAACGTATCATGATTATTATGGGTACTCGCCCTGAGGCGATCAAGCTTTGCCCATTGGTTCACGAGTTAAAAAAACGTAAGCGATATGAGGTTTTGGTTTGTGCAACGGGACAACATCGCAGTATGCTTGATAGCGTTCTGCGTGCTTTCAAAGTAAAGCCCGATTTTGATCTTGACGTGATGCGGACAGGGCAAACGCTTTCAAGCGTAACGGCGCGTATTTTGAAGGGGCTTGATGAAATTCTTACCGCCGAGCGTCCTGATCTTGTCATCGTTCAAGGTGACACAACCACAGCTTTTGCAGGTGCTCTCGCGGCGTTTCACAAACGAATTCCCATAGCCCACGTTGAGGCAGGATTGCGTACCTATCATATCGATTCTCCTTATCCCGAAGAATTCCATCGCCAAACCATTGGTCTTGTTGCCAAATGGCATTTTGCGCCTACAGAGGCGGCTGCCGAAAATCTTTTGCGTGAAGGGAAGAAGCAAAAGCATATATTTATTACGGGAAACACCGTAGTTGATGCGCTTCGTTTTACACTTGGAAATGATTTTCACCGCCCAAGCTGGAACATCCCCAGCGATTATCGGTTGGTTTTGTTCACAGCGCACCGCCGTGAGAGTATGGGCTCTCAAATGCGAGAAATGTTCTCTGCACTCCGGCGTCTTGTTGACGAATTTCCCGATGTTATGGCGGTTTGTCCGCTCCATCACAATCCGCAGGTGAGAGGTGCCGCCGAGGTAATACGTGGCCACGAACGCATCCGCATTATTGAACCCCCCGATATTTTATCTTTCCATCAACTTTTGGCGCGTACCTATCTTGTTATCACCGATAGTGGCGGAATTCAAGAGGAAGCCGTAGCCCTCGGTATCCCCACCCTCGTTACAAGATACGCAACCGAGCGTCAGGAAGGCATCAAAGCCGGTGTTTTGCGCTTGGCAGGATGCAGTGAAGAGGGAATTGTCAATCTTGGAAAAACACTTTTGATGCCTAACTCAAAAGAATACAAAAAAATGAAAACGCCCGCATCCGTTTATGGCAATGGCGATGCTTCTGTTCGCATTGCAGATATTCTCGAAAAGGTGCTGTAGGGCAAGAAAGGATGTTAAAATGCAATATTTCAAGCAAGAGATCAAAGTGGGTGAATGTTCCGTCCCACTTAGTTGCTATCTGCCCGATGCCGCACCGAGAACCTATTATCCCAATAATAGACCTGCCGTAATTGTTCTTCCCGGCGGTGGTTACGGAATGACTTATCCGGGTGAGGGAGAGCCGATTGCTCTGGCCTATCTTGCACGCGGATTTTGTGCGTTTGTTTTAGATTACAGTGTGTACCCGGCACGCTTTCCGCAAGCACTCGTTGAGGCATTGACTGCTATTCGTTTTGTACGTGAACGCGCTGTGGAATATGGCATCGATCCTGCTAAAATTGCCATTTGCGGATTTTCGGCAGGCGGACATCTTGCAGCTTGCACCGGTACGCTTTGGAACAACGCTTGCCTTGATGCGTATTTGGATAGCGACCGCGCTATGTATCGTCCCAATGCTATGTTCTTGGCATATCCTGTTATCAATGTTTCATCCCATAAAGGATCCTTCCTCAATCTTTTCTCGCAAAGGGAAGAGGAGCTTACTCCCGAGATATTGGATTTACTCAATCTCGAAAATCAGGTTAGCAAAGAGACGCCACCGACCTTTCTTTGGCACACCGCAGCAGACTCTACCGTGACCTCCAAAGCATCTTTGGAGTTTGCGCTGGCTCTTGCTGAAAGGAAGATTCCTTATGAAATTCGCATCTGGAGTGGCGATAGGCACGGTACAGGTCTTGGCAATTATGTTACCGAACCAAATTCTGCACCGCTTTCTCCACATCCCTGCGCTGCTTGGGTAGAAGATTCGGTGGATTTCTTTTTCAAACATTTATAAAAAGCAAAATCCTCTTGCAAAACCAAATTCTGCAAGGGGATTTTGCTTTTTTGTCTTTTTATAATAAAATATTGATAAAAAAATAACTTTTTCGCGAAAAACTATAGACATTTTCAAAAAAATATAGTATAATAAGATGTCCAATTATGTGAACAGCACAGAAAACGCCAAAAAACGAGTATTTTGTGCCGTTCGTTCCGACATAAATTATTTCAGGAGGTTTGAAATTATGAAAAAGAAATTGACTACGGTCGATTTTCACGGAACAAAAGAGCAGGAAGAAAAGCTTCTTGCCGTTATCGAAAAGCACGCCGGCGAAAAGGGCGCTATGATGCCCATTCTCCAGGAAGCGCAAGAGATCTACGGCTACCTGCCTTATGAGGTTCAGGAAATTATTGCCCTGAAGACCGGTGTGTCTCTTGAAGAGATCTTCGGTATCGTTTCCTTCTACGCACAGTTTAAGCTCAATCCCGACGGTCAGTATGCAATCGCAGTTTGCCTCGGTACTGCTTGCTATGTAAAAGGTTCCGGTGACATCATCAACGCTATTTCCGAAAAGCTTGGCGTTGCCATTGGCAGCACCTCTCCTGACGGAAAGTACTCCATCGAAGCAACTCGTTGCATCGGTGCTTGCGGCTTGGCTCCCGTTCTTACGGTTAACGGTGAAGTTTACGGCCGACTGACAGTTGACGACGTCGATTCCATTCTTGCAAAGTACAAATAATCCTACATCTGAAAGGCCGGAAAAACGCTTATGAAAATTTCTCAAATTCAAGAGCTCTTGAATGCTGAAGTCGTTTGCGGCGGCGATCAACTCGATTGTGAAGTCAATTCCGCTTGTGGAAGCGATATGATGAGTGACGTTCTTGCATACGTAAAAGACCAAGCAGTTCTCTTAACAGGACTTGTTAATCCTCAAGTGGTTAGAACTGCAGAAATGATGGATATGGTTTGCATCGTTTTTGTACGTTCCAAAGCCCCCACAGAGGAAATGATTACCTTGGCAGAAGAGCACGGTATGGTACTTTTGAAGACGCGTAAAAGAATGTATGAGGCCTGCGGAAAGCTCTATGCGGCAGGTCTTGGCGCAAAAGGAGTTACTGTATGAGTGAAGCCGTTCGTTTTCATTTCACGGTAGATGGCGATGATTTTACGTCGGCAGGGCAAGCATCTGTGCAGGTGAAAAAGAATCTGCGCTCGCTTGGTATCTCTCCGGAGATCATTCGCAAAGTCTCTATCGCAATGTATGAGGGCGAAATCAATATGGTCATTCACGCCGGTGGCGGCGAAGCGGACGTATTGATTTTTGAGGATCGCATCGAGATTCACCTCAACGATAACGGCCCCGGCATTGCCAACATTGATCTTGCTATGCAAGAGGGTTTTTCCACTGCTCCCGATAATATCCGTTCTCTTGGATTCGGCGCGGGAATGGGACTGCCCAATATGAAGCGTTATTCCGACTCTATAACAATCGATTCAGCTCTCGGCAAGGGAACTAAAATTTTGATGACAGTCAACCTTACATAATTTCCC